>JAAELZ010000663.1 GCA_024226105.1 Pseudomonadota bacterium
GCCCGGGGGGCTAACGACAATCTCACTGCAACAACGTTTATTTCACGTTAATGCAGGTACACTCAGCCAACTGGGAAATCTTGTAAGACACGCTGCCAAGCAATAAGCTGGTTAAATTGCCAAGGCCCCGGTTACCGGTTACGATGACGTCAACGTCGTTATTTTTGGCAATTTCCAGAACAACCTCGGCGGCATCACCGTTTCTCACATAGGTCTTAACATTTTTAATGCCACCAGACCGGGCATGTTCTTCGGCTTTTTTGACCAGATAATCCCCGATTTTAGTGAGTACTCCGCGAGACTTGACGCCTGTTTCGCCTAACTCGGAAACCAGATAGGAAGGAAAGGTGATGGCTGTTGGCGCACTGGATTTTTCACCCGAGCCAACGATATGTTCCACTTCGGCCATATGGCGCAAGTTTTCAGATACTTTGCCACTCGTGACGACATAGACCACGCTCAACCGGGAGTTATAACGAGAAGCCAGATCTATCGCCAAATCGACAGCTCTTCCGGCGTTTGGTGAACCGTCTGTAGCAACTAATATGTGTGTAATCATGAGTAGTTCTCCTGTAAATTGGTTTTACCCTTCACCCTGAATCTTACACTCCCTGCATTTTTATATCATTGATTTAGGTCAGTTCTACAATGGTCGCGATAGTTCCGGGAGGCCCAGTTCAATTTGAACAGGCCCGGCCTGGTCTCAAAGCATCATAATTGATAAATGGCATGCACGGGCCAATGGTCTGAAGGCGAGATATTATTGGTGTAGGTTTTTGGGACGCTGGCCGAGAGTGCCGTAGTTTTGTCATTGCTGAAAATCCAGTCCAGAACCTGGTTTTCACCAATGTCATCGCTGGTTGGGACGGCCGGGCAGGTTGTCGGGCTTGATAGGCCCAGGGTTTTAAAACAGGAATGATAACCCCCTGCTGGAAATAGTGCATTGGGGATAAATGGGTCATTGAGATCACCCATAAAAAACGCAGGTTCCTGTCTATTTACCAGTCTGTTCAGGTGCTCCAGGGTTTGGCGGGATTGTCTGTTTCGAGGCGAATGGCCACTCTGGATTTCCGCCTCGGTTCCCTGCCAGGTGAAATGGGCCGTAGAGACGAAAATGGTTTTGTCACTTCCCTTTAGCTTCAACCTCACCCAAAAGAAACCGCGGTGTGTTTCCGGCATATCCAGCGTCTCAAGGCCGTGGGCGACTTCTGAGAAATAGTGTTTATTCCAGTAAATATTGCTTTCACAACTCCAGCCGGGCAAATCGTCATTGATGCGATCGTGCGTCAGCAGAGATTCATCGATGCACTTGCTGGTTTCTTTTCTCAGTTCCTGCAGGCACAGGATGTCCGGTTTGAAGCGGTTCAGAAAATGCCTCAGTGCCGGTTCACGTTCGGGCCATCTCTCTGTGTTCCAGAGGTTGAAACTGACCATTGAGATTCGATCGGGTATCATGAATTCCTCCGTTAAGGATAGAGACTTTAAATTCATCACAAGCGGGTGGTCAACTATTTATCAGCCCGTCTTTTTAAGCCAGGCATTGACCAGGTTGCGGTTACGCCACAGCGGCGTAATTCGCGTGCTTTCTTTTTCAAGTTGACGGCTAATCCAGTCGGGATCTTTAGGTTGCGTGCTACAACGGTCCAAAGGCATGCAACAGTAGCTGATCGAATCAGATTTTAGGATCATGGAATGGGTGCCGAAATGTCTGGGAACTAGTACATTGACAATGTACTGATATTAGCGTAGTTGTTATCGCCTCGCCAGCAGACAAACAGACAGCATACAAACACGTGATTTGTCTTCAGGGGTTTTTAACTGTGTCCGGTAAAAAAGCTTTTAAACGCTTTAAGGGTATGTCGTATGTTTACCTCAGAAATATCCAGATGGCACACGATCCGGGTGTTCTCATTTAGTGAATCCATAAGTATGCCCCTTGATCGTAAATGTGCCTGCAATGCGGTGCGACAGGCTTCAGGGCAATCAAGAAACACCATATTGGTTTGATTTGCTGCGTAATTTACTTTTAATTCGGGGATTTCCGCCAGGCCTACCGCCAGTTGTTTTGCATGCTGATGATCCTGTTCCAATCGCTGAATATTGTGTTGCAGCGCGTAAAGGCCGCAAGCGGCAAGTAAACCGGCCTGGCGCATTCCCCCGCCAAGCATTTTGCGCAGGCGCTTTGCTTTATTAATCAGGGTCTGCTCACCAAGCAGCAGCGAGCCAACGGGTGCCCCCAGCCCTTTGGACAAACAAATCGATACGCTATCACATGATTGCGTCAGTTCACTGAGTGGAATCTGGCTATGAACAAAAGCGTTAAAAATTCTGGCGCCATCCAAATGCACTCTGAGGCCATGTTCTTTTGCCAGGCCGGACAATTCACGAATTAACGCCAGTGACTGAACTTGTCCCGAGACCGTATTTTCAAGGCAAAGTAGTTTACTCACAGGGTAATGACTGTCGTCAGGCTTGATTGATTTTTTGACATCGTCGACCGACAGGCCGCCCTGCTCATTGGTATCAATCGGCCAGAATGCGATCCCCCCCAGGACGGAAGCACCCTGTGCTTCATGCGAGTAGATGTGATAATTCCGGCCAATAATAATTTCTTCACCGCGCTCGCAGTGCGCCAGTGTTGCGACCAGATTGCTCTGTGTGCCGCTTGGGAAA
>JAAELZ010000664.1 GCA_024226105.1 Pseudomonadota bacterium
GCCCAGGTCGGTTTCCGTCACATCAAAGCCCGCCGCCTCCAGCGCATGATTAAGCTTCATTTCCTCGGAAATCATCGATTTGCCTTTGGTCACACGCCTGGCATTGGCCTGCGAACAAATTTCCAGTACCGCCCGATTGGCCTGTTCCGTTGTCTGCGCCCAGTGAACCTGCCCGCCACTGGCAATGACGGCTCGTTCAAACTCGAGCAGGTAGTCACTCAAATTTTCCAGGGTATGGTTCTTTATCGCTTTTGCGCGCGCCTTCAGGGCTTCAAATTCAGGCAAGGCATCCACTGCGGCCTGACGTTTATCGACAAAACCACCACGCGCAACATTCAGGGCTGCCTGCAAGGTCGAGTCATGCAACGCCTTGACCGAATCCCTTTTAAAACCGGCCCCCTGCGGCATCAGTTGCGCTCCTGCTCAAGTGCCTGCACCAGCACTTCACTGAGATGTTTTACGTCGGTCGTTTTGCCCAGAGCCTCCATCCTGCCCTGCAGATGCATCAGACAACCCCAGTCACCACCGACCAGGGTCTGCGCGCCGGATTTTTCGATGGCGGCAATTTTGTCATCTGCCAGGCGGCAGGCTATTTCGGGATGTTTGACACAAAAGGTGCCGCCAAAACCACAGCAGGCTTCGGCATTGGATAATTCCTTTAGTTCCAGTGATTTGATTTGTGCGAGCAAAGCTCGCGGCTGATGTTTAACACCAAGTTCACGTAAACCGGAACACGAATCGTGATAACACACCTGCTGCACGGGCAAATCGCCAAATGCCGGGCTCAGCACTGAGCTTAAAAACTCACTCAGTTCATAACTGCGGTTCGCCAGTGCATCCATTCTGCCCTGCAGGCCACTGTTGTGCCCGGCAAACAAGGCAGGCGAATGTTTTTTTAGCATCGCGGCACAGGAGCCCGAAGGAATAACCACGTATTCATAGTTTTCAAACTGCGTCAGCCATTGTTCCGCCAGCTCACGCGCACCCTTTTCATCACCGTTATTATAATTGGGCTGCCCGCAACAAGATTGCTCCGGCACACTGACCTCACAGCCCGCCGCTTGCAGCAAACGCAAGCTGGCATAACCTATTTCAGGTTTCAGAGTATCAACGATACAGGTGGCAAACAACGCGACCCTCATGCCAGCGCAATCGTTATGCGGCGATTGAGTTTTCCTTTCTTCTTGATGCTCTGGATACTCACCGCACCAATTTCATTACTGTTCGCGACATGGGTACCACCACAGGGCTGCAGATCAACATCGGCAAATTCTACCAGCCGCACCCTGCCCGAGCCCATCGGCGGCTGTACGCTCATGGTACGCACCAGCTCAGCTTGCGCTTTCATCTCCTCATCGCTAATCCATTTGAGGCTCATGGCATGACTACTGCTGGTCAAGGCATTAAGCTTTTCATTCAGTGCGGCTTTATCAGGCGGCTCCGGCAGGTCAAAATCCAGACGTGCGGTGCCTTCATCACGAATACTGCCCCCGGTGACGGGTGCAGGCACAATCGCGCACAGCATATGCATACAGCTGTGTAAGCGCATCAGAGAATAGCGACGCTCCCAGTCTATCTCCGCACTAACCATCTCACCCGGCTTGAGCGTAATACCTTCGTTGACAATATGCCAGATCTGGCCGCTTTCCCGATCTTTAATCGTATCCATAACCTCGATGGCGGTGCCATCCTGCTGGCGCAATACACCCCGATCGCCCGGCTGACCACCACCCGCCGGATAAAATACGCTTTGATCCAGGGCAATTTTATTCTCTGACTGCTGGCGTACCTGAGCCTCACACTGTTTCAGATAGCCGTCTTCTCGAAAAAGTTCTTTTGTCATATGCCGGGTTTTGCCTGTTATTCGTTATAATCTGATGCGCATACTCTATAAGCAATAAGGCAATATGTCGACCAAATTTATTTTCATTAGCGGCTGTTCTTCGGGCATTGGCCTGGACGCTGTCCGCACCCTCAAAACCCGGGGTTACGACGTGCTCGCCAGTTGCCGCAAACCTTATGATGTGGGTGTGCTTTTGCAACAGGGTATTGATTGTATTCAACTGGATCTGGCGAGCTCTGAATCGGTACAATCGGCGCTGGAACAGATTCGGGAACACGGCGAACTTTATGCTCTGCTAAACAACGGCGCTTTTGGCGTACCCGGCGCGGTTGAGGATCTTAGCCGCGCGGCACTACAGCATCAATTTGAAACCAATGTATTCGGCACCCATGAATTGACCCGTGGCTGCCTGGAGATGATGTTACCGCGCAATGAAGGCCGGATTATCCAGATCAGCTCCATACTGGGCGGGCTTTGCCTGCCGATGCGTGGCGCCTACAATGCCAGTAAATACGCACTGGAAGCCCTTAGCGATACCCTGCGCCTCGAGCTGCACGATACCAACATCAAAATATCACTGATTCAACCCGGCCCCATTGAAAGCCTGTTCAGGCCGAATGCCTTAAGTGAGTTCAAACAGCATATCGATACAGAAGGTAGCCGCTATCGCCGCCTTTATGCAAGTGTCGAGAGCCGGTTAAGCAGTGGCAAGCCAGTACCGTTTACCCTGCCCGCTTCTGCGGTGAGTGAGGTAATTATTCATGCCCTGGAAGCCAAAAAGCCCAAAATACGCTATCGCGTTACGCGCCCGACGCAGGTGTTTCTACCGCTAAAGAGAATACTGCCGGATCGCTGGATGGATAAGCTGTTATTAAAGCTTGGGGACTAGCAGCCTGTTGGACTTAACATGTTTCGTCCAAAACAGCGAAACCCGGCTGACTCCTGGCCTGAATAGAACTGGAATAGTGTCGCTCAGTTACAGCATGAAGAAGGTCGCCAAACCCAGGAACGACATAAAACCCACGATATCGGTAATCGTTGTCACCACGACCACGCCGGACAAGGCGGGGTCGAGCTTGATTTGTTTCAGAAATAACGGCACCACAATACCTGCCAGTGCGGCTACGAACATATTAAAAACCAGCGCGATTGATATGACGTACCCGAGCATGACATTTTGAAACCATAACCAGGCAACTACGCCCACAACCAGGGACCAGATGCAGCCGTTAATCAGGCTGATTCCCAGCTCTTTATTAATTAACTGGCGTGCGTTACCAGCCGAAACCTGGCCCAGCGCCAGACCGCGAATAGTTAAAGTTAAAGTTTGCGTTCCGGCGATCCCACCCATGCTTGCCACAACAGGCATCAAAATCGCCAGCGCAACGACTTTGTCCAGGGTTTGCTCAAACAGGCCGATTACCCAGGCTGCTGAAAAAGCGGTTAACAAATTCAGCGCCAGCCA
>JAAELZ010000665.1 GCA_024226105.1 Pseudomonadota bacterium
CGGCCCGCCTGATGAGATCACATAAGCTGGATATTAATAAATCGATCGCTTCCATTCTGATTCTAAATACCATTGCCAACACCCTGGGGGCGGCGGGCGTTGGTGCGCAGGCAGGCTCAATGTACGGTTCTACAGCCGTATTCTATGTTTCAGGTGTTTTGACGTTTGCCATCCTGTTTTTTTCTGAAATCATTCCTAAAACGATTGGTGCCATTTACTGGAAAGAACTGGCGCCGGTGGCCGCCTACGTGATTCGATTTTTCATTTTCATCACCTATCCCATAATTCTGTTGACGCTATTTGTCACCAATAAAATTTCGAATAGTAAGGGAGGGTTCAATAGCCTTACCAAAGCCGAACTCATCGAGAGCACCTTGTTGAGTGAAGGTGAAGGCGAAATTGATGAGCACGAAGCAGATGTAATCGAAAATGTGCTGCAGATGGACGATATCAAAGCGCTGGATATCTTAACCCCGCGTAGTGTTGTTTATGCTCTGGAAGAAGGTAAAAGCGTTAAAAAGGCGGTGGAGTATGAGGGCATATTTCAGTTTTCAAGAATGCCGGTATATCGCAATACCATTGATAATATCACCGGCATCGTACTTACTAAAAAAGTGTTTCAGCAGGCAGTTCAGGACGATTCCATTGCGATTAGGGAAATCAAGAAGGAGATATTTCGCATTAATGAGAACATTCCGATTTCAAAGGTTCTGGATATGTTCATTAAAAAGAAAGAGCATATGTTTCTGGTGGTTGACAGCTACGGCCAGACCGAAGGCATAATTACCCTGGAAGATTGTATTGAAACCCTGCTGGGTGTCGAAATTATGGACGAAAGCGATACCGTGGAAGACATGCGTGAATACGCAAAGCAAAAAATGAAGCGCGGGCGGGCACAGGGGAAATAGCGTTATCTACCCTCATACCCCACGTTCAAAATTTGGAAAATAGCCTGATTTTACCAGTGCCCGGTATTTTCCATAGACGTCCAGGGCTCCCGAGTTTTTAGCCTTTCGCCCCTTTGTAAAAACTCAATGGAGATGTTGTCCGGCGAGCGCACAAATGCCATGTGGCCGTCCCGGGGCGGGCGGTTGATCGTAATTCCCTGATCCATCAATTTCTGGCAGGTGGCGTAAATATCCTCGACTTCAAACGCCAGATGGCCAAAGTTTCGTCCTTCTCCGTATTCTTCAGTATCCCAGTTGTAGGTTAATTCCAGCAGCGGCGCCTGAGTGCTTTTCGCATTTTCAACATCCTCCGCTGCGGCCAGGTAAATCAGGCTAAAGCGCCCCGATTCATAATCGCTGCGGCGAACCGTGGTTAAACCAAGGGCTTGTTCATAAAACGCCAAAGAGGCATCCAGATGCTTTACCCGGACCATAGTGTGTAAGTAGCGCATTGTGCTTCCTGAAAAATTTGTTCTATCAAACCCTATAAATAACATAAAATGGAACTTCTTATCAGCAGAATTGCTCTAAGAAATGACCGCATTTAAGGTGCGGCAATACTACAAACAATATTCAAGTGAGGAAAATTACTATGACTAAAACCAACATTCGGGTGCTCATTTTCACCATTCTGGCGGCGTGTATACCACTTAAGGCATTGGCAGCCGAGTTCGACCCGGCGCATAAAATCGTTATTCAGGTCAGTACCGATGACCCGCGCACGCAGAAAATTGCGTTGAACAATGCGGTCAATATGCAAAAGGCGTATGGAGTAGACAACATTGCCATCGAAGTGGTTGCCTACGGCCCGGGCCTGGGTTTGTTGACTAAAAAGAGCGCTCAGGCAGATCGAGTTGAAAGCCTGGCGATGCAGGAAATTACTTTCAGTGCCTGCGGCAATACCATGAACAAGGTTGCCAAAAAATCCGGGAAAATGCCGGTATTGCTGGAAGGCGTTGGCCAGGTCACGGCCGGTGTTGCGCGCATTATGGAATTGCAGGAGCAGGGATATGCCTATGTAAGGCCCTGAGCAGTCTGACGCATGCTGAGGTTCGGCCCGCAGCATTTATAAGATGCCCTCCCATAGTGGAGGGCTTTTTGTTTTATAATCTCGGTTTGTTTTTGAGAGGCCTCATAGCATGAGCTTTATTCCGGATGGTCAGCAGGTATTTGATATCGAAATCGAAGCCTTGCAGGGCGTGCGCTCGCGTATGGACGAGCAGTTTGATGTGGCGTGTGAGCTGATTAAGGCTTGCTGTGGACGGGTGGTGGTTACCGGGATGGGCAAATCCGGGCATATTGCCAATAAGATTGCAGCCTCGTTGGCAAGCACTGGCACCCCGGCTTTTTTTGTGCATCCCGGTGAGGCCAGCCACGGTGATTTGGGCATGATCACACCTCAGGATATTGTGATAGCACTTTCCAATTCTGGCAATACACCGGAAATTTTAATGATTGTCCCTATCGTCAAGCGCATGGGGGTGAAACTGGTATCACTGACCGGAAAGCCGGGTTCAGAACTGGCCATCAGCTCGGATGCGCATCTGGATGTCGGGGTTTCACGCGAGGCCTGCCCGCATAATCTGGCACCCACGGCGAGTACTACTGCCGCATTGGCGATGGGAGACGCGCTGGCGGTGGCAGTGTTGCAGTCCAGGGGGTTTTCGGCAGATGATTTTGCGCGAACTCATCCCGGCGGGATGCTGGGTAAACGCCTGCTTTTGTATGTAA
>JAAELZ010000666.1 GCA_024226105.1 Pseudomonadota bacterium
CACCAGGCCGCAAGTCTTTGTGAACGCATCAAATGCGCACGAAAAATCGCCGACAAAGGTCGGCTGGTGGGTTTTCATTTTCACCCGATGATCTGGTATCAGGGTTTTGAACAGGCTTACTCTGAGATTGCCGATACTTTGCTGAGGCAGTTTAAACCCGAAGAGGTCGCGTTGATTTCCATGGGTACATTGACCTATACCAAAGACGTGATGCGTACTATTCGAAAGCGTGATTTTAAAAGCAAAATTCTGCAAATGCCGTTTGAGAAAGTGGCGGGGAAGTTTGCCTACCCGGATGCGATCAAGATCGGGATGTTTAAAGGTCTGTATCGCGCATTGGAAGAATGGCACGAAAAGGTGTTTTTCTATTTATGCATGGAACCCGCGACGCTGTGGCAGCCAGTTTTTGGTGTACCTGATTACACAGATAATGCAGCATTTGAAGCCGCGATGAAGCAGGCGTACATGGAAAAAATAGATTTGATCAGAGAGTGTTGTCGGTCATTGCGCGCGTAGCGCGGCAATCTAAATATCTGACGCGCCTGGGTGTCTATTTGCGCTTCAGAATATTTCAAAAATATGAGCGGGTTTTGCTCGCAGGGTTTTTAGTTGGATTTAGATTGCCTCGTCACCATGTTCCTCGCAATGACATTTGGAAGATGGTTCTAATGTTGCAAATGCATTAAAATATCACCGTTTACAGCCAGCCAATAATTAATCGTGATAGAAGTAACAAAAACGCCCCTGTCCGGGGTGGTGATCGTTAAAGTCCCTGTGTTCGGTGATGAGCGCGGATTTTTTATGGAAACCTTCAATCAGCAGGGTTTTGAGAATGCCGGGCTGCCTTCAAATTTTGTGCAGGACAATCATTCACGCTCAAGAAAAGGCGTTTTGCGTGGGCTGCACTACCAGTTCCCGCAATGGCAGGGCAAGCTGCTACGGGTATTGAGCGGCGCGATTTTTGATGTGGCCGTCGATATTCGCCCGGATTCAAGAACCTTCGGGCAGTGGTACGGGATAGAACTGAATGACGAGAATCGCCTGCAACTGTATATCCCGCCCGGCTTTGCGCACGGTTTTGCTACGCTATCAGAAAGTGCAGATATCGCCTATAAATGCACCAGCCTGTACAAAGCTGAAGACGATGCCGGTATTGCCTGGAACGATCCGGACATCGGGGTTGAATGGCCAGTTGAAAACCCTCTGGTCTCGGAAAAGGATGCTGCTGCACCGCTTTTATCGCAAATTAATCATAGCGATCTGAAAGTCTGAAACATGCGTATTTTAGTGTTTGGTAAAAATGGGCAGGTGGGTAGTGCGTTGATGGCGCTGCTCGGTGAGCAACATGAAGTTCGCGGTCTGGATCAGGAAGATATGGATCTGGTGCAGAGTAGTCAGATCGAATCTACTATTCGAGATTACCAGCCTGACTGGGTAATTAACGCCTCGGCTTATACCGCAGTCGACCGCGCAGAAACAGAGGTTGAACTCGCCGATGCGATCAACCATTTAGCACCCGCTGCGATGGCTAAAACCTGCGCTGCTTTGAACTGCGGATTTTTGCACTATTCAACGGATTATGTGTTTGATGGTTCCGCTGAACGCCCTTATCTGGAATCTGATGAACCGAATCCGCAAAGCGTGTATGGCAGTACCAAACTGGCCGGCGAGCAGGCAGTAATGGCCGAATGCCCGAACACCATTATTCTGCGAACCGCCTGGGTTTACGCTGAACAGGGCGCCAATTTTGTGAATACCATGTTGCGTCTTGCCGATGAGCGCGACGAACTGGGCGTGGTATCCGATCAGTTTGGTTCGCCGACACTGGCGTATGATCTCGCGCGGGTTTCGGTATCGGTTATTGAAAGTACGCAGATCGAAAATCTTGCTAATGTGGCTGGCATTTATCACGCAACGGGCAGCGGCATGACGTCCTGGTTTGGTTTCGCGCGTGAAATATTCTCGCTGGCAGACAAAAGCGTTAAGCTGAACGCGATCAACACCGAAGACTACCCCACACCCGCTCCCCGGCCTCACTATTCGGTATTGTCTAACGAAAAACTACAGCGTGTTTTCGGCGTAGCTTTGCCCGCCTGGCAGGAATCGCTGGCAAAAACTCTAAAGAAATGACCTTTATCGGCATCGCGAGGAGCCGGGAACAACTTTTGGCGACGCAGCAATCTAAATGTTTCCAGCGCTCAATCGATTGTGCAGCAATTCAAGCATGTAGATTGCCGCGCTTCGCTCGCAATGACAGGCTCGAGAGCATGGTCAAATCATTTAATATACTTACATGCTTGCTCCCCCCTTTGAAGAAGGGGGGCCGGGGGGAATTTAAAGCTCTTGCACAATACAAAGGAACAGCAAATTGGCAGGCACGGAAAATCCCCCTCGATCCCCCTTTAACAAAGGGGGAAGATAAAATAGATGGCTGATCAACTTGCAGCTCAAAGCGCTGCTGCACTCGGCGCGGGTGGCGCGTTTTCTCTGGCCCTTCCGGGGTTTAATCCTCGTGAAGGTCAGCGGTCCTTTTCCGAATATGTTGCGCGCCTGATTGACTCCAGTGGCGTGCTGGTTGCCGAATCAGGCACCGGTACCGGTAAAACGTTTGCCTACCTGGTGCCGGCCCTGTTATCCGGGCGGCAGGTGGTTATTTCGACCGGAACGCGTCACCTGCAGGATCAGCTGTTTTTTCGGGATTTGCCCGTGGTACGCAAGGCGCTGGAGGTAACGGCAGATATCGCTCTGCTCAAGGGGCGCGCGAATTATTTGTGTATATACCGTCTCAAGCAGTTAGGCCAGGATGCCACGCTTAAATACCAGAAACAAACCGCGAACAAGCGCACAATACTTGAGAACTGGGCGGCGATGACCTCATTAGGAGAAATTGCCGAAGTTTCTGAGCTCGATGAACAGGATCCGATCTGGCGGCAGGTAACTTCCACTTCGGATAATTGCCTGGGTGGCGAATGCCCGGATTTTAAAGCCTGTTACGTTAACAAGGCACGACAACGCGCCATCAAGGCGCAGATTGTGGTGGTAAATCATCATCTGTTTTTTTCGGATGTGACCTTAAAGGAAGAAGGTTTTGGTGAGTTGTTACCGAATTACGATGTGGTTATTTTTGATGAAG
>JAAELZ010000667.1 GCA_024226105.1 Pseudomonadota bacterium
CGCAAGGAATCGATCGCTCCGTCGAATATGACCACGTTATCACGCAATACGCGAACCGGCAGGCTACGTTTAACAAAACCTTCTTTAACATAACAGCCGGAGATCGCTCCAACCTTCGGCACATTGAATACTTCACGAACTTCAACCAGGCCAACAAACTCTTCACGTAGAACCGGTGACAACATACCTGTTATAGCCGCTTTGACGTCGTCTACCACATCGTAAATGATGCTGTAATAATGCACATCAACGCCTTCCTTAGCCATCAGTTTTTTAGACGCATTGTCGGCCCGAACATTAAACGCAACCATAATCGCATCCGATGCCATTGCCAGGTTTACGTCAGATTCATTAATACCGCCGACCATCGCATGCACCACTTTTACGCGCACTTCTTCATTTGAAAGCTTCTCAAGCGTGTCACTCAAGGCTTCCACTGAACCCTGTACATCGGCTTTGACGATCAGGTTAAGGGATTTGACATCACCCTCTTCCATCTGGTTAAACATGTTCTCCAGTTTTGCCTTTTGCTGTTTGGCCAACTTGACATCTTTATACTGACCCTGCCTGCTAGTGGCAATCTCACGTGCTTTGCGCTCACTGTCAACCACCATAAGATCATCACCCGCCACCGGCACACCGGATAAACCCTGAATCTCCACCGGAGTAGAAGGCCCGGCAGAGGCAACCTGTTGGCCGGTATCGCTCAACATAGCACGTACACGACCGTATTCGCGACCAACCAGCACAATATCACCTTTATTCAACTGGCCTTTATTAACCAGTATCGTGGCGACAGTGCCGCGCCCTCTTTCGATACGCGCTTCAACTACCGCACCTATTGCATTGCCTGTATCAACTGCCGTCAGACCCAACAACTCTGCCTGTAGCACAATGGCCTCAAGCAGGTCGTCAATACCCTGACCGGTATGCGCAGACACTTCAACCATCAGGGTATCACCGCCCCAATCTTCCGGGACAATTTCGTGGTTCGCCAATTCCTGTTTAACGCGGTCTGGATCTGCGCCCTCTTTGTCCATTTTATTGATCGCAATAATCAACGGAACACCGGAAGTTTTTGCATGATTCAAGGCTTCAACCGTCTGCGGCTTCACACCATCATCACCAGCGACGACCAGGACCACAATATCGGTCACTTTCGCACCACGCGCACGCATAGCAGAAAATGCTTCATGGCCCGGGGTATCCAGAAAACAGATATCGCCGTTGCTTGTAGAGACGCGATACGCACCAATATGCTGAGTAATACCGCCGGCTTCGCCTGAAGCAACCTTTGCCTCTCTAATATAATCCAGAATTGAGGTTTTGCCGTGGTCAACATGGCCCATAACCGTCACGACCGGCGCGCGTGCGACGGCCTCGGCACCCTCGTCTTCAACATGAACCAGGTCGGCTTCAGGTGAATCGGGTTCAGCGGGTTTAGCGTTATGTCCCATCTCTTCAACCACCAGCATGGCGGTATCCTGGTCTATCACCTGGTTAATGGTGACCATCGAGCCCATTTGCATCATCGTTTTGATGATCTCCGCAGCTTTGACAGACATTCTCTGCGCGAGATCACCTACCGTAATGGTTTCCGGAACACTTACATCGTGGACTACCGGGGCCGTTGGTTTCTCAAAGACGTGCTGATCAGCAATGCTCGATTGCAAGTTCCTGGGGCGGCGCGAAGGTGTGGGGCGTCGGACATTGCCACGATGCTTGCGGCGCACGTGCAATTCTGACCCTGCCAGGTTTTTTTTGCCTGCCGGTTTTTTTTCCTGCGCGGCAGGTGGGGTCTTACTAGCGGGCTGCGCTGTCGTTTCTTCAGGCGCTATTTTTTCCTGTTCAGCTTTTTCTTTAGCTTCTTTCTTAGCCTTTTCCTCGGCCGCGAGTTCATCAGCCGCCTGCTGGCGCTTCTGCTCTTCTTCCAGCGCACGTTGGCGCGAAGTTTCTTCTTCTGCATCGCGTTTGGCCTGCTCAGCCGCTTTCTCCGCATTCAGGCGTTCAGTCTGTGCCTGGCGCAATTCATCCGCCTGTGCCCGGTCAATATCACGTTGCTTTTTCTCAGCTTCGAGGCGCGCCATCTCATCCGATCGATTCTCGGTTGGCGTACCACGCGATACGACACGGCGTTTTCTGCGAACCTCAACCTGCACAGCCTTGGCTGCGCCGGTTTTTGATGTTTGTCTTATTTCGCTACTTTTGCGGCTTTTTATATTCGTTTCGGGCTTTTTACTCGCCGCAGCCTGACCTTGCAAATAAACAAGCAAGGTTTTTTTCTCGCCGTCCGTCAGGCCATCAGCCACCGTCTTACCCTTGATACCCGCATTTGAGAGTTGATCAAGTAGGCGCTCAACCGGCAAGCCGATTTGTGCTGAAAACTCTTTAATCTTTACTTCTGACATGAGCTATTACCTCTATTTATTCGCCTATTGTAGCGTGAATTACTCGAACCAGGGAGCGCGTGCTGTCATGATCAGCGACTGAGCTTCGGATTCTTCGATTTCAATTAATTCCATTAACTCATCGGTGGCACATTCCGCCAGATCTTCCATCGAGCGCACGCCTTTACTCGCAAGTGCTTTCGCCATTTCCTCATTCATGCCATCCATGTTGAGTAAATCGTCTTCCGGCACTAATGCGGCCTGCTCTGCGATGGCCCGTGTAAGCATGATATCCTGCGCGCGGCGCTGCAATTCATCAACCATCTCTTCTGAAAACTCTTCGATGGCAACCAGTTCCTGCTGATCCGTATAGGCCACTTCCTCCACCGTGTTAAAGCCTTCATTAGCCAAAACCGTGGCGACCTCTTCATCGATACCCAGCGTATCCTGAAAGCGCTCAACCAGTTGTGAGATTTCTTCGGCCTGCTTTTGCTCGGCTTCTTCATCGGTCAGAATATTTAGCTCCCAGCCAACCAGCTCGGATGCCAGGCGCACATTCTGCCCACCACGCCCGATTGCGCGTGATTGATTTTCTTCACTCACAACCACATCAATAGATCGCTTGTCTTCATCAATCAACAAAGATTCTATTTCTGCCGGTGCCAGGGCCTTAAGCGCAAACTCAGCGATTTGGTCAGACCATACTATGATGTCTACACGTTCGCCCGCAATTTCGTTGGAGACGCTTTGCACCCGCGAGCCGCGAATACCAACACAGGCTCCCACAGGATCAATGCGTTTATCTTTAGCCTGTACGGAAATTTTTGCGCGAATACCCGGGTCGCGTGCAGCACCATGAATTTCAATCATGCCTTCGCCGACTTCGGGCACCTCAATTTTGAACAACTCAATCAGGAATTGTGGCGATACCCGATCCAGAAACAGCTGTGGGCCGCGGTTGGTAGCGCGCACTTCCTGCAACAAAGCACGCACCCGGTCACCGGTACGTAAACCATCGGTAGGAATTTGGCTGCGGCGTTGCAGTACGGCTTCAGCATCACCCAGATCAACAATCACGTCACCTCGCTCCATACGTTTAACCGTACCCGAAACCATTTCACCTTCGCGATCCTTAAAGCGTTCAATAATCTGTTCACGACTGGCCTCACGCACTCTTTGCATGATGACCTGCTTCGCGGCCTGCGCCTGGATACGGCCAAATTCTGCCTGTCCAATGGCTTCCTGAATCAAATCACCCAATTCAAGGCTCGCATCGGTCTTTTTGGCCTCAGAAAGTTTGATGTGTAATTCTTCATCAAACTCCTCAAAATCATCTTCAACCACTTCCCAGACACGAAATGTTTCATAGTCGCCGGTTTCACGGTCGATAATGACGCTGGCGTTCATTTCATCTTTATGAAACTTACGCGTAGCCGTTGACAACGCCGCTTCAATCGCCGCGAAAATGACTTCCCGATCGAGATCTTTCTCGCGCGAAACCACATCTGCCATGAGCAGAATTTCTCTATTGCTAATCGCCATTTTCAGATCCTAAACTGTCTAATAATTAATCGTCAAAATTTGGCACCAGACGTGCCGTCTCAATACCTTCCAGCGGAATATCATACTCCTCCCCATCCACCTCAATCACCAGTTGTTCATCCTCAACCGTGATCAAACGCCCTTTAAATCGTCGTCGCCCTAAAATGTAGTCACGTGTCAGTATCCGAATCTCCTGGTTTAAAACTCGCGCAAAATGCTCAGGTTTAACCAGCGGCCGGTCAGCTCCGGGGGAAGAAACTTCAAGCGCATACGCCCCTCGAATAGGATCTTCAAGATCAAGAATCAGGCTGATTTGCCGGCTTACCTGTTCACAGTCTTCCAGTAAAATACCACCCGGTGCGTCGATATAAACACGCAACACCGCATCTTTCTCATTGTGCGTTTGTTCAAGCAGCAGCAATTCGTAACCGAGTGATTCAATCGAAGGTTCCAGTAAACCACGCAAATCTGTCATATCAGCCTGCATTACTTTATCCTCCTCAAATGAAATCAAACCGGGCATCCACCCGCAAAATCCAAAGCAAAAAAAAATGGGCCTATAGCCCATTCTTTTTTGCCGCGTTGCGATAAGCACATTAAGCATTTATCGCTTGAAATGGTAGCGGGGACAGGATTTGAACCTGTGACCTTCGGGTTATGAGCCCGACGAGCTGCCAAACTGCTCCACCCCGCATCAAGGCGGCGTATTCTAGTGCAATTACGCCCTGTTTTGCAAACTGATTCTTAAGAAAATTCAAGGGAATGTTCACTAATTTGCAATTGCCTTAAAACACAACGATTCCAAAGTAGAACAGCGCCTTCAATTTGCCCTGTCAATCGCCTTCGGAAACGCGATAAAAGCCTCATAAACGATTAAATTACAGCCTTCGTAATGGTACAAACTTCTCCGTAACCACACATTGTCCTCCAGACTCAATCCACTCAGGTTGATCGGATCAAAAAATGGGTGGCTACAAGAAAGGCAGGCCAGATGCATCTGCTGTTTTATGGCGAGTGGATCTCTGAATAAAACGCTGCCGAGGGATTGCTCTCCCAGCGTGCTAATACGCTCTGTCAGCAACCGGTTCTTTTCGGTCAGCCCGAGCAGGGTTCTGGCGAAAATCATCGGCTTTTGATCACAAACCAAATATACCTGGCGCGATAAGGCCTGCTTAGTTTCGGGCAGATTGAGCAATTTACGCTCCTGGAAACCCGGCTGTACAGTTTTCTGGTCTATCAGTTGAACTTCGAATTGGTCCGAGCAGCTATTTTTAACACGGCGCGTGAGAGAACCGTTATCCGCCAGGTGTGCGTAATGCTCCGGAGACAACAACTTTTGGGCGTCCGGCAGCGATAACCAGCTAATCTCATTCATACCAGGAAGAACGCAAGGGTCATCAATACACCTACCAGTACCACAAACCGTTTCACCCAAGCACCCGGCAACTTGCGTGCCAGGCGGGCACCGGCGTAACCGCCGATGGTTGCGGTGATCATCATCACAATTGCTTCCGGCCAGTGGACGATTCCCGCGATCGCAAATGCGCTAACTGAAACCGCAGATAGCAAAAAGGACAGGCCATTTTTAAGGCCGTTCATCAGATTGAGATCACGAAACCCCATGGCTGAAAATAAAGCCAGCAGGATGATGCCCAGGCCACCGTTAAAATATCCGCCATAAATCGACACCGCCAGCACCGCCAACGTGTTAGATTTTTCCTGGCATTCAACCGGGCGGTTCATCCAGCGGGAAATCCGCTCACCCAGCGCGAACAGCAGGGTCGCGAACAACAGCAACCAGGGTATCAGCCCTCGAAACACTTCAGATGGCGTGGTCAACAGCAGGACTGCACCTGCCAGACCACCAATACATGACATCGTTATCAACTGTATCAGCTGTTTTCTATTGAACGCCCGGACTTCCTGCATAAAACCAAGCGTGCTGCTGAGATACCCCGGAAATACCGCCACCGCGCTGGTGGCATTGGCCGCAATGGGTGGAATACCGATGTATATCAGGGCCGGGAAAGTGAGGAAACTACCGCCGCCGGCCATGGCATTGAGTATGCCGGCTAAAAAAGCGGCTACGGCAATAAAGGCAAAATCAAGCATAGAGGGGCCGGGGCTTCAGTCCCGGGGTAATTAATTTCCGGGAGTGAAGCCCCGGTTCCAAGTCATGGTGCACCTTCTGAAGACGCCTAATCCGTTTCCAGCACTCCATCCACCAGCCGCATCCGTCTAAACATTCGTGCAGCGAGTTGCCGGTCGTGGGTAACGACTACCAGCGCAGTGCGATACTGCTGATTGAGTTCGGTCATCATGCCGTGAATATGATCCGCCGTCTGATGGTCCAGATTGCCCGTCGGCTCGTCGGCCAGGACGCATTTAGGTTGAGTCACCAATGCCCGCGCCACTGCAGCACGCTGCCGTTCACCCCCTGACAATTCACCCGGCTTGTGTTCCAGGCGCTTTCCCAGACCGGTTTGCTGCAATAATTTTGCAGCGCGATCCTGCGCTTCACTTCGGTGTATCCCTCGTATCAACAAGGGCATCGCCACATTTTCCAGGGCACTGAATTCGGGCAGAAGATGGTGAAACTGGTACACAAAACCCAGTGCATGATTACGCAAAACACCCTGCTCTTTTGCCGACAGGGTCGAAATATTCTGCCCGTCAACCCACACCTCACCATGTGTCGGCTTGCTCAGGCCGCCCAACAAATGCAGCAATGTACTCTTGCCAGACCCGGAGGTGCCTACAACCGCAATTTGTTCACCCGCGTACACTTCAAGATCGATAGACTTTAATACCTCTACATTCAGGCGACCATCGCTAAAGGTCTGCGACACGCCAAGTGCCTGAAGTACCGCCTGTGAATCCGGGTGCCTCATTCGTAGCGCAACGCCTCCGCGGGGTCGAGTCGGGAAGCGCGCCATGACGGGTAAATTGTCGCCAGAAAACTGAGCCCCAGTGACATAAAGATAACACTCATCACATCACTGAAACGCATCTC
>JAAELZ010000668.1 GCA_024226105.1 Pseudomonadota bacterium
AGATCATCAACCTACGGGCGGATATCCGAAAATTGCCTGTATCTGCAAAGCAGATCTACCCAGAATTGCGCAAATGGCGCCGGGTAAACTATTCACTCTACAGTGGATGACCCCGGATCAGGGATTGCAGCACTGGTTTAGTATAAAACAGCAGATTCAATCAATGACAGCACTTCGAGGAGTTTAACGATACGCTTCCCGGTCGGCTAGTTATTCAGGGGGTACGGATAACAGCACTATTCAGCAAAATAGCAGTTTGGTTTGGGTATACTCCGCAACCATTATTCCCTCCCTAAGCGACCCTGTTCAATGATTTCACAGCCCGTTCAGGCCAATAAAATTTTACTCCATCTGGCGCTCGCTCTGGGCGGGTCGCTGCTGATCCTGGGTGGCATGTTTTTTGCCGCGTCTAACGCCGGCCACAATATAAGCCCGACGCAGTTAGTTGATGCCATTAAAGCAAGTTCACCCGGTCTGTTTCTGGCCTACGCGATAGCGTCAATATCACAGCTGGTATTTAGAGCCTGGCGCTATCGTGTACTACTGGAAGCATCGGGTGAGCAAAAAATACCGGGCAATAAGGATATGATATTTATTACCGCAGTGCGAAACATGACGGTCGATTTATTACCCGCCCGACTGGGTGAGCTGGTTTTTGTCGGATTACTCAGCAAACAGGCGGGTACGCATGTATCATCCGGTTTATCAGCCTTGCTGTTTGCCACGCTACTGGATGTGCTGATTCTCGCACCTATCACTATTGCCATCGGCTTAATGGTCGGATTTCCAACCAAACAACCTTATCTTCTGGCTTTGATTGCGCTGTTTGTGGTGCTGGGTTTTGTTATCGGCATTAAGTATATATTGCCTGTAATGGACAAGTGGTTTGTTCGCTGGGCTGCACATCCAAACCGGATTGTCAGCAAAGTATTCGGTTTTATCGTGTCGATCAGTGTGGCAGTGGAGTCGACCATGCAGGCGGGTGTGCTTACCAGGGTGATCTCATTAACCTTTGCTGTGCGTATTTTTAAGTATGCGGGTCTGCTATTTTTGTTTTTCGGCCTGACCCATAGCAGCTTTCCGGAATTAGGCGAGATGGCGTCTGTAAAAGTTCTGGGCGCGATGATTGCTTCGGAGATGACGGCTTCCTTACCGATACCCTCTCTTATGAGTTTCGGCTCATGGGAACTGGGCGGTATGACCGTGCTCGCATTTTTTGGTGCCTTGCCTCAGGCTGCTCTGGTGACATTGCTGGGCGTACATATTCAAACCCAGGCAGTAGACTACGGGATTGGCATTGCAGCGTTCCTGGCGCTATTGCTGCTAGGTAGAGCCGCTTCCGGGCAGGCTACGTCGGGCCGCCGACGTAATAATGTAATCGGCCTGGTGTTCATATTGCTCGCCACTCTCGCGGCATGGCTGGCGATCAATTCAGCTCCCCAGAAGCGTGTCGAATCAGATCTGATCCTGACGCATGTTAATCGCCCTGACAGCTCACCTTTGCCAGCCTGGGTAAAGCAAACCAACGGATTTATCGTTTGGAGTTCAAGTCGTACCGGCATTCACAATATCTGGTTAATGAACTTGCCGGATATGAGCCTTCGCCAATTAACCGATAGCCCGCATACTGAAAACTTTGCGAGAATATCGCCCGACGGGACGCGCGTTGTTTTTAGCCGCTCACATAAGAAATGGCAATCCCTGCGTGATGAAAAGCCCTGGGATGTATGGTTGCTGGATATCGCGACAGGTGAGGAGAAACTGGTTGCTAAATGGGGGCACGCACCTTCGTGGTCTCCCGACGGCACGTCGATTATCTTTAAGCGTGATCCCGGCATGATCATGGCTGTGAATGTATATACGCTTGAAGAGCGGATATATTATGAAAGTGGTAAGGATGATTTTTTGCGTACAAGGGTAAACCTTTCGACACCATCGATTGGAGAGGATGATCGCATGGCGCTTACCTTTCGTATGAATGGCCTGCCGACAAATATCATTCGTGATGCCGAGGGTGAGTTTTCAATAGTACATCGCGATTCGTGCCAGGTAATGTGGGCACCTTCCGGTGATTTTGTGACCTATGTACAAAAAGGGGGAAAGCAGACCAACCAGATCATGCGCTACGAGCCTGATACACAGAAAAAAACCCGGCTGCTGGATTTGCCAGGAGATTTCAGTCATGAATATTTTCCGCGCTTGAGCGCGGATGAACGCTTTATGGTATTTGCCGCATCAAATAACGGCCATGAGCATGATCTGGCGGACTACGAAATATTCTTGTGGCCGGTCGGCGCCGCAGCGACTGAAGCCGTACGCCTTACCTTTGACTCAAACAATGACAGCTGGCCGGATGTGTGGTTGGGAAAATAGTTTTTACACTATTTGGGTTTAGTCTGGCAGGGTCATAATCTACTGGATTTGTGGGTGTATTGAGATAGGTCAATTTGTTAGCTCTCGCACTTTGTTAAGTTAGCGGCACTTTTTGATCCAGGCTGCCACTTTTGGCTTTGTGCTTTAACATGATTCCTGTTCACACCCATTTTAAAGACCAGCAATCAGGTCTGGTTGACCCCTTTGGCCGGCGTATCGAATATGTTCGCCTGTCTGTCACGGACAGGTGCAATCTGCGTTGTTTTTACTGTCTGCCCAAAGGGTTTCGGGATTTTGAAACGCCTGAGCACTGGTTAAGCTTTGATGAAATCGAACGGGTGATTTCAGCCTTCAGTGAGCTCGGCGTCAGGCGTGTGCGCTTGACCGGCGGTGAGCCGCTGGTTAGAAAAAACCTGCCGGATTTGATTTCGAAACTCTCTTCTTTGCCCGGCATTGATGATTTATCTCTAAGCACCAATGCCTCATTACTGAGGGAGCACGCGCTGAAATTGAAAGAGGCGGGTATTGACAGGATTAATGTGAGCCTGGATACGCTCAAGGCGGATCGTTTTAAGAGTGTTACGCAGGGCGGAAATTTGCTCAAAGTACTGGCCGGGCTGCAGGCGGCGCGAAAAGCCGGGTTGAACCCCGTTAAAATCAATATGGTGGCGCTCAAGGGCATCAATGATGATGAATTTGAGGACATGGTCGATTATTGTATGCGCAATGCGTTTACCTTGAGATTTATTGAAACCATGCCGATTGGTGAAGCAGGGCGTAGCGGCAGTGAACACTATCTTGATCTACACAGGGTGCTGGAACGGCTGGGGAAAAGCTATGATCTGATCCCCGGTGTTATGGCCGGCGGCGGGCCGGCGAAGTATTTTCAGGTTAAAGGAACTGATTTTCGAATTGGTTTTATCACTCCGATTTCACAGCACTTTTGCGAAACCTGTAACCGGGTTCGGATGTCTGTTGATGGTACACTCTATCTGTGTCTGGGACAGGCGCATTCCATTGCACTTCGGCCCCTGTTGCGTGACGGGATCAGTGATGCGCAGCTAAAATCTGTGCTGACGGATGCCATCAGGCTCAAACCGGCACGGCATGAATTTGACGAAAAACCCGGGCAGCTCAATCGCTGCATGTCGCAAACCGGCGGATAAGGGTAAACTAGGAGCCTGTCGGACTTAACATGTTTCGTTCAAAATCCACGAATATCGATAAACTGTGCTTATCATGATCGTCAAATGGAGCGACCATTATCCTCTCATGATAAACTCATTTTATTCGATCTCATGAATTTTGCTCCAA
>JAAELZ010000669.1 GCA_024226105.1 Pseudomonadota bacterium
CGATCGATAAATCTGCCGCCAGGAAAGGTGCCTGGCGAACCCAGGAAAGCACCCTGCATTTTCTATCACTGATAGGTGGTTGGCCGGGCGCGCTGGTTGCGCAGCAGGTATTGCGCCATAAATCCAGGAAACAGGCCTTCCGATCGGTTTTCTGGACAACGGTTTTATTGAACTGTATTGCTTTTGCCTGGCTATTTACGCCGGACGGAACGGCGCTATTTCAGTCATTGATAATGCGCATAATATATGGATGAAAGCAATTTGAAATTGATAAACCCGGGTCAGGGGCACACAACACCAATATGGGTTAGCATTGTCTGATCCGGGAGTACTGGAAAATATTAAGACAAGCAGGGGGTTTAAACCTTTTTACTAAAATGGTAAAAAGACGTCTCAAAACAATCCAATCAATTACCGAGGAATTATTCGATGAAATTTAGCCCCTGCACAGGAAAATGTACTGAAGAAGGAACGCATTGCGAAGGCTGTGGTCGTAGCCATGAAGAGATTGCCGAGATGAAGGCCTTGGTAGGCGGGTTGACCGCATTTGCCGAAAAAATGAAATATGAAAATATTGAAGATTTTGCAAATGGCGTTGCCGGCACTATCAAGTACAAAATGGGCGCCGGACATTAGAATTTCCCCGGGCTAGATGGCGACAGAATATCTGGAAAAATCATCTTGGCTGGTATCCGAGTTCGATTTGCACAGTGGCATTGATGTTGCGCTTGAGACGAAGCTTTTTTTATCGGAGTCGCTCAGTATGTAGGCCAGGTTATGTGCGCCTCGTGGTCGCCCGCAGGCCTTGCGTTTAAGTTGCCCGAGGCGGAAGTGAATAAGCTGATTGCCAGCGCTAAGGCCAAACCGCTAAAGTAATTTGAAAATGGCCATGTTAAAAAAGGCTATGCTGCGTTTGATTTCCCCAGGGATGAAAAGGGCATGAGGTGGAAAAACCATTTTCTAACGGCCATAAACCATTGAAATGCCTGAACCGTTAAAGAACCTTTATAACACTGAACTTATAAAAGCGCTTTGTCAGGAGCTGAATGGTTTGTGCCAGAAGTTCGACGCAGAATTCTTTACTGACGATGTTTTTAATGCCCAATGGGGGGAGAAAGAACTAAAGGACCGAATGGTGCATATCTCACGCTGCCTGTATAAACAGTTGCCCGGCGCGTATCCCGAGGCGGTAGAGATTTTAAAAAAGGCTTCTCTAAATTATAGTGGCTTTGAGTACATGTTCTTTCCGGGTTTTGTGGAGCTATATGGCCAGGATGAATTTGAGGTATCGATTGACGCTCTGGAACATTTTACAGGGCGTGCAAGCTCTGAATTTGCAGTAAGGCCATTCATTAAAAAATATGGCGCGAGAATGATGGCACAGATGAATACCTGGGCCGATTCACAAAGCCACCACGTACGCAGGCTTGCGTCAGAAGGGTGTCGGCCGCGACTACCCTGGGCAATGGCCTTGCCCGGGTTTAAAAATGACCCGGCCCCCGTTTTGCAAATTCTGAATAAGTTAAAAGATGATGAAAGTGAATATGTACGACGAAGCGTTGCGAACAATTTAAACGATATATCAAAGGATAATCCGGGCGTTGTACTTGAGTTAGCCAGGCGCTGGCTGGGGGATACCCCTGAAAGGGATCGCCTGGTCAAACACGCTTGTCGTACGTTGTTTAAGCAGGGGCAGCCGGAAATACTGACGCTGTTCGGTTTTTCCAATCCTGCCCATGTCCGGGTTTCTGGTTTCGTCGTCCGGGAATCTGTAAAGATGGGCGGGGATCTGCCTTTTTCGTTTACATTGCAATCAACGCGCCCTTTGGGAAAACTTAGAATTGAGTATGCGATCGACTTTATGAAAAAGAACGGCAAACCTGCTCGCAAGATTTTTAAGATATCAGAGTCAGAAAATGCGGGAAAAGAGAAATTGCTTCGTAAAGCGTACTCGTTCAGGGAAATATCAACTCGTAAATACTATGTAGGGCAACACGGGATAGCCGTTTTAGTTAACGGCGTTGAATTGGCAAACGGCTTTTTTGATCTGACAAAAAATCAGGCTAAAGATCCAGGAAAACATTAATGCAGCATCAGGAAAGTGAGTTTCTCGGTGAGGGTGGCTTGCCCCTGTACTATCAGGTTTGGCGACCGGAGGTTCCGCCCGTTGCGAGCTTGATTATTGTGCATGGATTAAGTGAGCATAGTAGCCGGTATACGAACCTGGTGAATAATCTGGTTCCCAATGGCGTAACCGTTTATACATTTGATCATCGCGGGCATGGCCGTTCAGCCGAAAACCTGGTTGCACACGTGAATGACTGGTCGGAGTATCGGGGTGATGTCAGGGCGTTTGTGGAGCTGGTCACAACACTGGAAAGTAATGCACCACTTTTTTTACTGGGGCATAGTATGGGAGGCTTGATAACCGCCAATTATGTATTGCACCATCCCCGGGGTTTGCACGGGGTGATTCTGTCGGCGCCTCCGTTGGGTGATGTGGGTGTTTCGCCCCTGCTGCGTTTATTGGGGCGCGTGGTTTCAGCAATAAAACCTGACATGGTGTTCAAAAGCGGTCTCGAACTGAGTGGTATATCTCGAGACCCCGCGGTACTCGAGGCGTATAACAACGACCCACTGATACACGGGAAGATCACCGCCCGGTGGAGCGTAGAATTTTTCAAAGCGATTGAATGGACACGTAATCACGCTGCAACCTTTGAACCGCCCGTGCTAATCATTCATGGCGATGCGGATGAACTGGTACCGATCGCGGGAAGCCGGGCATTTTTTGACAATATTCATCAATCGGACAAACACTACATCACTTATGAAGGCGGTTATCACGAAAGCCTGAGTGATATTCACTATGAACAGGTAGTCGGCGATATACGCAACTGGCTGATGGCGCGGGTATAGGGCACCTCCAATAATTCATGAATACGCATCTTGAGCCCAATATATCCAATAACTGCGTTACTAAGCCATTGCAATAGAATAACTCACAATGTCTTTTTATAAGCCAGGGCGCCTTGCTCTTGAAAATATTGAAACTCAATCTGGCATATCCAGAATTAATAGAAGTGCCCTATAGTTGTTCGAATTCCCGATTTCTATTTTGCTATGCTAGAATGATTATGCCGCCGTTGTGCTGCTTGTAATAAAACGGGTATTCTAAAAGTACCCTCCTTGACCAAGAGGGTTTGGGCGAGATTTTCGGTTTGATGGGTTAGTCGAGGCTCAGGGCGCAATTTACCCTTGCAAATCCCCCTCAGCTCCTCTTTGATAGAGGGGGAGGTACAGGTTGTTGCAAACTTTCTAAAGAATGAAGAAACAATGTTACTAAAAGGTTCCTGTCATTGTGGCGCAGTCAAGTTTGAGCTTGAGTCGGCACATCCCTATCCGTTTAATTTGTGCTATTGCTC
>JAAELZ010000670.1 GCA_024226105.1 Pseudomonadota bacterium
AAGGAGATGCCAGCGCAGCATGCGCAAGGATCACGCCAATGTGTGTGCCCTGCAGGCCAATTCGGGAATAAAAGAAAAACATGCCCGCGGCTGAAATAATCAGCGGCACCACCATTGGGGAGATTAGCAAACCCATAATTGCGGTTTTATAGGGGAATTCTTTACGGCTCAGACCCAGTGCTGCCAGGGTGCCGAGAAAGGTTGATATCAGGGTTGAGAATATGGCGATACTGATCGAGTTACGTACCGCGGCCTGCCAGGTTGAGCTGCTAAAAAATTTCTCGTACCACTTCGTGGTATAACCCGCCGGATCAAGGGACAGCATCTCCGGGGTAAAAGTAAAATAGGGCTGGGCATTAAACGACAGCGGAAAAATGATCAGGATTGGAATGATCAGAAAAGCAAAGATCAGCGTACAAATCAAAAGAAAAGTATAGTGCCAGATCCGTTCGCCAGTGGTTGCATGTAATGGTAAGGCCATAATATTTACCCGAGCTTCATGTTGTCGATACCCACGATTTTGTCGTAGAGTATATAAAGCACCAGCACCACCATCAGCAGTATCGTGCCAAGCGCCGCTGCCAGACCCCAGTTCAGGGAAGTCGAGACATGATAAGCGATGAAGTTACTGATCAGCGTACCCTTGGTACCGCCCACCAGTGCCGGCGTGATGTAGTAACCAATCGCCAGGATGAATACCAGAATACCCCCGGCACCAATGCCCGCCATCGTATTCGGAAAATAAACCCGTCTAAAGGCGGTAAATGACGTGGCGCCCATCGAGCGAGCAGCACGGATATAACTGGGCGATATGGTTTTCATCACGCTGAACAGCGGCAGGATCATAAAGGGCAACAGAATATGCGTCATCGCCACCACCGTGCCGACCTGGTTGTGAATCATCGCCAACCGCCCGTCATCACCAATCAGGCCCATTCCCACCAGAAAATCGTTAATCACGCCTTCGCGTTGCAACAGGGCTATCCAGGAAGAGGTGCGCACCAGTAACGAGGTCCAGAAGGGCAATAACACCAGTATCATCAACATATTACTGGTTTTGGTTTTAAGGCTGGCCAGCAAATAGGCTATCGGATAACCCAGCACGATCGTAAGCAGCGTGATCAGGGTGCTCAGCCACATGGTTCGTTTCAACAGCTTCATGTAGATGCGCTGTTCGTCAGGCTTGAGCTGTACTCCGTCTACACCAATTTCTGCGTCAACCGCTGCCCAGTAATATGAGGAAGTGTAGGCGCCGCCTTCGCGCTTGATCAGTTGCCAGTTTTCAGGATCCTTCCACTTTTTATCGATGCCTAATACCAGGTCGGTGTAGCTGGACTCGAGTTTATCGGCATCGAATTTTTTGAGCTTGCGCCCGGTTTTTCTGAACAGGCTCGACATGCCGGTCTTTTCATAATTCAGGCGCTTGCCCAGGCGGCTGATGGTTTTATCCACCGAAGCAACATGCGCATCTTCAACGAAAGCTTTGAATATCGCTTCATCGGGAAGCTCGCCGGGGGATGCATCCCACTCCTTGAGCAAGGGTGCCGTAGTGGGCAGCACCTGGACTACTACCTTGTTCTCCACGCTGCGCAGCAGCATGTCAAAGATCGGGCCGAGGAAGGTTAAAAGAATAAACAGAAAAAGCGGCGCTACCAATAGCAGGGCGGTAATTTTTCGTTTGCGTAGTGCCCGGTTCAGGCTAACTTTTAGCGACACACCATCGGCCGTGGTCAACGGGCCTGAAGAAGACTGTGTTTGACTCATACTGTGTGCCGTTTATAGTTGATGAAATATGCGTTACTGGTGCTATTAAAAATACGCTATCTAAAGCAATTACTGTATTTGGGCGTAATCACTTTAGATAGCGCCGGAGCAAATAAGCTCCGGCACCAATCAGTTTTAACCAGAGATCAACCAGGCTTCAAAACGCTCAGCCAGTTCATCTTTATGGTCAGCCCACCACTCAAAATCATATTGAAAAGCAGTTTTCATGTTGGCCGGATCGGTTGGCATATGTGGTGCCATGTCGATACCCAGCTCACCGTGTTTACCCACCAGGGCCGCAGATGATGCACGCAACGGGCCATAAGAGATA
>JAAELZ010000671.1 GCA_024226105.1 Pseudomonadota bacterium
GCATTGGACCCTGTAGCGTCCTTCACCCATAGAGTGAAAGTGGGAAATACTGTTTTTCTATTGTTATTCATATACTTATTAAAGTCTCATAGCGGTCAACTGAGGATTTTAGGTTAAAGGGGGACTGAGGGGAATTTCTCTATTCCAGGTGTCGATTCTTCGATGTATTCTGACAGTTTTCAAATCTCCCACGACCCCTCTTTATCTAAAGAGGGGTGCTAAAGAAGACTTTACTTGGGTAGATCGCCCTGCACGCCTTCAACGTACCAGTCCATACCGAGCAGGTCGCCGTCAGGGATGGTTGTACCCGCTTTGGCCACTTCCTCACCCGCCTGGTTGTTAATTGGGCCGGCAAAAGGATGAAGGCTGCCGTCAATGATGCTATCACGAATTTTATCTGCCGCGGCGCGCACATCGGCCGGTACCGCATCCCCGTAAGGCGCCATGAGTACCATGCCTTCTTTCAGGCCATCCCAGGTGTCGATTGATTCCCAGCTCCCGTCCATGGCTGCTTTGACGCGGCTGATGTAGTAGGCTTTCCAGTTGTCTACGATAGCGGTCAGCTGTGCTTTGGGTGCAAAGGCTTTCATGTCTGATGCCTGGCCAAAGGCATAAACGCCACGTGCTTCGGCAACCTGCAAAGGTGCGGGAGAGTCTGTATGCTGGGTGATGATATCGGCGCCCTGATCAATCAGTGCCTTTGCCGCATCGCCTTCCTTACCCGGATCAAACCAGGAATTTACCCATACGACCTTAACCACGATATCTGGGTTAACCTTACGTGCGGCCAGTGTCATGGCGTTGATGCCACGGATCACTTCAGGAATTGGAAAAGACGCGATATAACCAATCACATTAGATTTGCTCATCATGCCCGCGATGGTGCCAATGACGGCACGGCCTTCGTAATAGCGTCCCGAATAGGTGCTGACATTGTCGCCGCGCTTGTAGCCCGTGGCGTGCTCAAATTTTACATTGGGAAACTGTTTGGCAACCTTGTTGGTCGGGTTCATATAACCAAACGAGGTCGTAAATACGATTTTATTACCGGCAGCGGCGAGCTTGCGAATGACGCGCTCGGCATCCGCGCCTTCGGCTACGCTTTCGACATAGCTGGTTTTAACGCCGAGTTCTTTTTCGACCGCCATGCGGCCTTCGTTGTGCTGGTAAGACCAGCCGTGGTCGCCAACGGGGCCAACGTAGACAAAACCGGCGGTAGATTCTTCAGCAGATACGCTTCCGCTGATCAGTAGTGCGGTGGCGAGTGCGGCAGCTTTGATGCCTGGCAGGGTTGTTCTTGAAATCATTGTTTACCTTTCTCCTCAGTGATGGTTAGCTAATCTGTTTTACAACAGCGATACATTATAGCCCATTGTAAGTTGTTGTACCCTATTGTGAGGCCTACTTTTCACCCGGGTCTTACCTGCCCCTCCAGGGAGTCTTTGTGTCAAATATTTACTTGCCAATTAACTCAGTCATATCATCTGAACTAAATCATGCATTTATAGGTCAGGAACGCTTGCCGCTTGTAGTTTGCTGCGTTAAGGTGAGGCATACCAATATTCATCCATGAAATACTAATGTCAACAGGAACCCCCCTAAACAATGACAAACTGGACAAAATTGTCGCTGATGCACATCAACAACGCTCAGAGCGTGATAAGGGTTACCGTGAACGATCCTTAAAGATGTACCCCTGGGTGTGTGGGCGTTGCGCGCGCACCTTCACCCGGGAAAACCTGCGTGAACTGACGGTTCATCATCGAGATCATGATCACGACAATAACCCCAATGATGGCAGTAACTGGGAGTTGCTTTGCGTGTATTGCCATGACAATGAACACCAGAAGCAGGAAGAATTTATCGCCGCTGCGGGCAGGGGTAGTACGGGTGAAAGTGATTCGGGAGGGGCCAGACAGAGCCCTTTTGCCGGGCTTAAGGACATGTTGAACAAAAAACAGTAATTCCAGTATGTAGGATGCGGTGCATAAAGCGAACCGCACCAGCAAAAAGCAAAATGTGGGAAGAATTTCAGCTGGGGCTACTTCCTGTCATTGAGCGGAGCGCGGCAATCTACCTGTCTCAAACAACTCGCGGCCTCATGCATCGAGGTTGTCGCCTTGTCCTGCTCCTTGTAATGGCTCCGTTTCATCATTCCGTCAAGTAAAACCGAATTAGTTGGCGCGCCAGTGCCGGGTGCAATCGACTGCCAGTTTGAATTTATCAATATATTGAGTTAATTCCTGGCCCGGTTCCTGCCGGGTTGGAGCATCAGGTATTCGTTTTTCTGTAGAGATAACGTTGATCAGCCTGGTGAATAATGACCGTATGGTCAACTTATTGGGTAAAATTTCGTCTATATATGCTAATAAGTGTAAAAAAGATGCCTGAACAGGCAGTATAGTGATACGATTCACGCATGAAACCGAAAGAGAGGCGATCCAGGATTTTCGATACGATTCGACAGGAAGGCCGTATCAGTGTCGATAAGCTCGCCAGGGA
>JAAELZ010000672.1 GCA_024226105.1 Pseudomonadota bacterium
CGCGCAATGGGACTACCGTTAATCTGTATGCCGGGCGTTGAGGCTGATGACGTAATCGGCACCCTCGCCGCACAGGCCACCGCCCAAAAACTGGATGTTCTGATTGTAACCGGTGACAAGGATATGGCACAGCTGGTCAACCAGCATGTTACGCTGATTGATACCATGAAAGACCAGACCCTGGATGCCCGGGGCGTAAAGGATAAATTCGGAGTGCGTCCGGATCAAATTATTGATTACCTGGCCTTGATGGGCGATAGTTCGGATAACATTCCCGGCGTACCCAAAGTCGGGCCCAAGACCGCGGTTAAATGGCTGAACCAGTATGAAACCGTGGATAACCTCATGGCGCACTCTGAAGAAATCGGTGGCAAGGTGGGTGAAAGCCTGCGTGAAAATCTGGATTTGCTCATTATGTCGCAGGCGCTGACCACGATTAAACTTGATGTAGATCTGGATTATGAATGTGATTCTTTGCATTTTACGGAACCCGATCGCGAAGCACTCGCCGAATACTACCGGGAACTGCAATTTAGTACCTGGGTACGCGAACTGGCGCTGGACGAGTCACACTTGCCTGATGATACTGACCACGCACCCCGGGATACCCCGGCGGTTAAAGCCGACTACAACACTATTCTCGACGCGGCCAACCTCGACGAATGGCTAAGCACCCTTGCTGCCAGCGAGCTATTCGCAGTCGATACTGAAACCACGTCACTGGATGCGCAGCAGGCACGACTGGTCGGCCTGTCCTTTTGCGTCGAAGCCGGCAAGGCGGCCTACCTGCCATTGGCGCACAGTTACGCCGGCGTACCCGCACAATTACCCTTTGATGAGACGCTGGCGAAACTCAAACCCATACTGGAAAACCCCGCACTCAAGAAAGTTGGACAAAACCTCAAATACGATGCGATTGTGCTGGCACATCATGGCATCAATTTGCAGGGTATCGCTTTTGATACCATGCTCGAATCTTATGTGTTTGAAGCGGGCACCACTCGCCATGATATGGATTCACTGGCGATGCGCCATCTCGATCACAAAACTATCGCGTTCAAGGACGTCGCAGGCAGCGGCAAAAAGCAGCTCACATTTGATCAGATAGAGCTTAGCCAGGCCGCCCCTTATGCTGCGGAAGATGCCGACATTACGCTCAGGCTGCACCAGGCTTTGATGCCCGAAATCAAGAAAGCGCCTACCTTGTTGAAGCTATTAGAAGAAATTGAAATGCCGCTACTGCCGGTACTTGCGCGCACCGAAAGCAACGGCGTATTGCTCGATGCTCACCTGCTGGGCCAACAAAGCCTTGAACTAGGCGCAAAACTGGGTGAAATCGAAAATGCCTGCCACAATGCGGCGGACGAGGTGTTCAACATCGCCTCACCCAAGCAGATCCAGGCTATTTTGTACGACAAGCTGGGCTTACCGGTGTTAAAGAAAACCCCGAAAGGTCAGCCCTCTACCGCCGAAAGCGTGTTACAGGATTTGGCCAATGAAGGCCATACCCTGCCCCAACTGATCCTTGAGCACCGCAGCCTGGCAAAGCTTAAATCCACTTACACAGACAAACTGCCCAAACTGATTAATCCCGCCACCGGGCGTGTGCATACCTCGTATCATCAGGCCGTCGCGGCCACCGGGCGCCTGTCCTCCAGCGATCCAAACCTGCAAAACATACCGATACGTAGCAAAGAAGGCCGGCGTATTCGCGAGGCATTTATTGCCGCCCCGGGTTATAAACTACTGGCAGCCGATTATTCTCAAATCGAGTTGCGCCTGATGGCGCACTTATCAGGCGACGAACGACTGGTGAAAGCCTTTAAACAGGGAAAAGACGTGCACAGTGCGACTGCCGCCGAGGTGTTTGGCGTGGCAATCGAAGACGTCAATACCGAGCAGCGTCGCCGTGCGAAAGCCATCAATTTTGGCCTGATATATGGCATGTCCGCTTTCGGGCTGGCACGCCAGCTCACCATTGGGCGCGCCGAAGCAGACGATTACATTTCCCTGTACTTTAATCGCTATCCCGGGGTTAAAAAATACATGGAGCAAATGCGTAAAATTGCCGCTGATCAGGGTTACGTGGAAACCCTGTACGGGCGCCGTCTGTATCTGCCGGAAATCAATTCACGTAACTATAACCGACGCCAATACGCCGAACGGACTGCCATCAACGCACCAATGCAGGGCTCAGCCGCCGATCTAATCAAACTGGCGATGATTGAAGTTGATAGCTGGCTGCGAAAAGAAGCCCCGGACACACTGATGATCTTGCAGGTCCACGATGAACTGGTGCTGGAAGTGCCCGAAGACAAACTCGAAACCACCGAAGTTAAAATTGTTGAATTGATGACAGGTGTCGCTGATTTACAGGTTCCCCTGGAAGTCGATACGGGCATCGGGGATAACTGGAAGCAGGCTCACTAGGCACCCTGAATTATGCAAAGACTACCCACTGTTCGCCAACTCCAGTACTTATCAGCCCTGCGAAAATTTAATCATTTTGGCAACGCCGCGAAAAACTGCTTTGTTTCGCAGTCCGCCTTCAGTACCGCGATCAAGGAACTGGAAAACCAGCTGGATATCTCCCTGGTGGATCGCACTAATCGCAGCGTCGTCTTTACACCCGCAGGAAAAATAATCGAATCCCAGGCACGGCGTGCATTGTCAAGCATTGAAGAACTGGTGGATCTTGCCAAATCCGTCAGCGAACCTTTTTCCGGCATCATGCGTGTCGGCATCATTCCGACTATCGCCCCCTATTTGCTGCCCCGCCTGTTACCCGCTCTGAAAACATTTTACCCGAATTTACGCCTCTTCATTCGAGAAGGCCAGTCTCAGTCGATCTACGAACAGTTGATCTTAGGTGAGCTCGATCTGGTCGTCTATGCCCAGCCCTATTCAATGCCACATGTAGAATCTACTGCCCTGAGCGAAGATCGCTTTCATTTTGCCTACAACAGGGAAACCGGCCGCGATTTGCAGCTTAAAAATAATGGAGATATCGATTTTAATGCGCTGGATGCTGAATCCCTGTTACTGCTCGAAGACGGGCACTGTCTGCGTGAACATGCCCTGGCATCGTGCAACCTGAAAGACAAAAACCACGTAAGCCAGTTTAGCGCCAACACCCTGCAAACCCTGGTGCAAATGGTCAATAGCGATCTGGGGGTGACGATCCTGCCGGACATGGCCATGGACTACCTGGCCCTCGACAAAACCAGCATCAAAACTCAGGCCCTGGCGAAAAAATATCATCGCACTATTGCGCTGGCCTGGCGGGAAGGCAGCTCACGCGATGAAGAGTTCAACTCCATCGCCGACACCATGAGACAGGCCATAAATTAGCCGTTTCGATGACAAGCAGATCAATCCCCGTCATCGAATGGCGCCGCCCTCCGGAGATAATCTCTCCACAGAAAGGGCAACTTGATATCTGGCTTCTGGCGCTGGATACGATGCCCTGTGAGCCGGATTGCCTGGACACCCCGGAAACCGCCCGCTTCAATAATTTCAAGTACGAATCAGGGCGGCAGCAGTATTGCATCTCCCACACGGCGAGCAGAAAGTTACTTGGGCGCTATCTGGATTGTTTACCTCGGGAAGTTCCGTTGAGCATCGCTTCCGGCGGTAAACCCTATTTGGACGGACATCCGCTTTCCCTGTTTTTCAATCTATCTCACGCCGGAAATACCGCATTGCTGGCAGTACGAACGGAGCATGAAGTCGGTATCGATATTGAAATCATTCGCAACATGCCTAATACCAACGGAATAGCACAACGAGTATTTCAGGAGGATGAGATAAAACAACTGGCACTGGCCGGGGGGGCAATGCAAACATTCTATTCCTTATGGACCAAGATGGAAGCCCGCCAGAAATGCCTGGGCCGGGGGGTGTTTGGCGAGCCCGTTGGCGAAAACAGGGTTGAGACACGCAGCATCGAACTTAAAGAAGATTTATGTGCCGCCGTGGCATGGCCGGCAGGAGCAGAACCGGAAATCTTCAATTTTTACCGGGCCTAAAGGGCACCTCTACCAGTTCCCCTCTTTGTCAAAGCGGGAAGTCTCTTACCTACTCAACCCCCACCTTCATCTGGTAACCACTCATATACACCCAGCCATTTTTATCGGGGCCGGCAATGGTTTCAAATCCGGCGCCTTTGCCCTCCTCGCTGGCCAGTTGCATCAACCGCGTCCACTTTCCCGGCCGGCCGCGCCAAACGGATGCCACATGAGACTGCTTGGGATATTTCATAAACGGCACGATTAGCTCACCTGAAGGCAACAGCAACATATCGTAGATACTGCCCGAATAATTCCCCTGCTTGCGGGGATTAAACCAGCGGCTAAAGGTTTTGTTTTTACGATCGTAGCGCAGCACCCCGGGTTTACTCTTTTTATCTCTGCCCCAGAAAATCGCATCCTCACTAAACGCTACTGCTGTAGATTGCAGGCGTTGCACCTGTTGCCAGTGATCTCCGTGATCATTTGAGGTCAACATAGCACGATTGGTACCATCACCTATAGTCAACCACAGGTCGTCCGTGTAAGGATCAACCGCAATACGATGCAAATGAACTTTATCTTTATCCGGCGCCGTATAAATTGCGTTCCAGTTTAAGCCCGCATCATCCGAGCGCCACAAGGTCTTCGACAACCCCTTTCGTTGCGGGCCGTACTCCGCCAGATACACCCGTCCGGCACTGTCCGAATCAATTGACCACCACAAAACCGAGCCCCCTTCAATGGTTTTGGTTTGCTGAAAACTCTGCCCACCATCTGTTGAGCGATAGACCTTGCATGGTTTCAACGGGTCCCAGTGATCATCATCCGTCGCAATAATAAGCAGACCGTCTTTGCTTTCGTGAATGGCGGTAACCTTCTCGGGAAAGGTGTAGATTGGTGAGATATTCTGACCTTTTTCAATGATTCGATACAAGCCATTACCTCGACTACCATAAACTGACCCCCTGGCTCCCAGCGTCAGGTTTCGGAGCCTGAAGTTTGATTTGAGCAGTTCAGGCGAGAAAATTTTTGTTTCAACCGGCAGCACCGGGGTGTTGGGCTGAGACAACATATACGCCATCCACCCGCCCAGGCCAAGGCCGGCAAAAAGCCAGAGTAATAGTCTTGACATGCTTATTTAGACCATGACCCTGAACAACGCCCGAATCAGGCTCATCGCCGCATCCCCGACTTGCCCGGTCTTTCCAGGTAAGGGTGACATATAAGCGCAGTTCAAGTAGTGAAAATTTTCGGGCTTGTCAAACAAATGACGTTGATTCTCGAGCATTTTGGTTTTCTATTCTTTACCATGTTAAGGATCGCAATAATAAGCGTACCGGGCTACAAAATTAAGCTATAGTTAAATAAAATTTTCAATACGGGAATACACAATGACAAACACAATTCGCATCCTGCAGCACGGTGGCCCCGAAGTTCTACAACTCGATCACTTTGAGGTGGGCCAGCCGGGGCCCGACGAAGTTCGTATTCGCCAGAACGCCATAGGTTTGAATTTCATCGATGTGTATGTGCGTACGGGTTTATACCCCGTGCCTGAACTCCCCTGTGGTATTGGTTTTGAAGGCGCAGGCGTGATCGAAGAAAAGGGTGAAAATGTCGAGAGCCTGGCCATTGGAGATCGCGTCGCATATGCCGGAGGCCCTCTGGGCGCTTACGCCAACGAACGCATCATACCCGCTGAACACCTGGTTAAATTGCCCGATTCCATTAGCGATATACAGGCTGCTGCGATGATGCTTCAGGGCCTGACTGCGCATTACCTGATGCGCCAGATTTATCGCGTTAAAGCGGGTGACACTATTTTGATGCACGCCGCCGCCGGTGGAGTAGGTTTGATTTTATGCCAGTGGGCCAATGCGCTGGGCGTTGAAGTGATCGGCACCGTAGGCAGTGAGAAAAAGGCCGCACTGGCAAAAGAAAACGGCTGTACACACACGATTTTGTACCGGGAAGAGAACTTTGCCGAACGCGTACGAGAGATCACCAACGGTAAGGGCGTACCCGTGGTATTTGATTCGATCGGTCATGCAACCTTTATGGATTCACTCGATTGCCTGCAAAAATTCGGGCTAATGGTCAGTTATGGTAATGCCACAGGCCCGGTAACTGAGGTACACCTGGGAATGCTGGCAAACAAAGGCTCACTGTTTGTCACCCGCCCGCTATTGTGGGATTACATAGACACACCCGAAGCACTGGCACGCTGCTCCCGGGAACTATTCGATGTGGTCAACGATGGCAGCGTAAAGATTCATGTCGAACAGCGCTATGCCTTAGCGGATGCGGCACAGGCACATATTGATCTTGAGGCTCGAAAAACGGTCGGTTCAACGGTTTTGATCCCCTGAAACACCGTAGCTCCCCTTTGACAGAGGGTGTCTCAAAAGTCGAGTTTTAAGCTCCCCTCTTTAGCAAAGAGGGGTTGGGGGAGATTTGAACGAAAGATAAAATAACGAACGATCAACATGTTCAATTGCCTTTCAAAATCCCCCTCTATCCCCCTTTTTCTAAGGGGGAAGTTAACCTGTCGATCTTTCGCGGTATCCTCTGACAAAGAGGGGTTGGGGGAGATTTAAGCCTTTTGCAGGGTAGACAAGCACAGCGCATCCACCCTACACTTTCACAGGGCTATCCAGCGCCTTGAAAACCACTTCCCGGCCTGGCTCCGGATGGCGCGGAATAATAAGGGCGAGCAGCAAAGAGATCAGCGCCATACCGGCTCCGATCAGAAAGACCAGAGAGTGCGACTGTATCCAGATCAGGCCCAGTACCGCCGGCAGAACCACAGCGGCGATATGATTAATCGTAAAGCCCACGGCCGCAGTTGAAGAGATGTCTTTGGGATCGGCTATTTTCTGAAAGTAGGTTTTGATCGCAATCGCCATGGCAAAAAACAAATGGTCGAGTACGTATAAACCCGCCGCGTAGCGATGGTCGCTAACAAAGGCGTAAGCACTGAAAATGCAAATCAGGCCCAGGTATTCGAATACCAGTGCATGACGTTCACCAATGAAGCCGATAAGCCTGCCAATTTTTGGCGCAAGAAACATATTTAATCCGGCATTTATCAAAAATAAAGTTGAAATCTGCCCCACGCTATAGCCAAATTTTTCGACCATCAAAAAGCCGGCAAATACGATGAATATCTGGCGTCGCGCACCCGACATAAATACCAGCGCGTAGTACAACCAGTATCGCTTGCGCAAAATTATTTTTTTGTGCTGTGCGACTTTCTCAGGATAATGCGGAAAAACCCACCAGCAAAATAACGCGATTGATATCGTAGCACCGCCACCGGCCATGTATATGGTTGAATACTCGACCTCCCACACACGGGTGGCCAACGCCAGCAGGCCATAAATGATGAGCGAGGTAAATGAACCGACCGCAATAATTTTCCCCAGCACATGCGGTGCCTCTTTTTTACCCAGCCACTGCAGAGACAAGGAAGTCTGCATGGTTTCGTAATAGTGAAACCCGATCGACATCAGTACCGTAGTCGCATACAGCCCCAACACCGATGGAAACCAGCCGGTTATAAATGTACCGATTCCAAGCAGCAGCAAAGAAAGATACGCCAGCGCCTGTTCCTTAACAATCAGCAGTACAAACACCACCGCAAACGCCATAAACCCGGGAATCTCCCGCAGGCTTTGTAATATGCCGATTTCACGCCCGGTGAAATGCACACGCTCAATGGCGAAATTATCCAGCAGCGTCATCCACACCGAGAAACTCAGAGGCACCGCAGCGGCCATCAGCATCAGCAGTATTTCCGGGCGCTTAAATTGTTGCAGGTTCATATTCAGGCACGTTGTGATAATGGGCTAGTGTCGCTTATGCGCAAAAAAAACACAGAAAATGGTTTTCTCTGTGTCCTTTGTGATCTCTGTGTTTAAATATACGCTTAAATTTTTCGAGGCGATATCATTAGATTATGGCTAACAAACAAAAAATCCTCTTCCTGTGCACCGGCAATTCCTGCCGTAGCCAGATGGCCGAGGCCTTATGCCGTGATCTCAAAGGCGAAATCTATGAAGTGTATTCTGCCGGTACCGAGCGCCACGGACTTAATCCTCGAGCGGTAAAAGTACTGGCAGAATCGGGGCTGGATATTTCTTCATACAGCAGTAAAACGCTGGAGGATCTGGGTGAAATTGAATTCGATCAGGTGGTTACAGTTTGTGCCAATGCCGATCAGAACTGCCCGACGTTTACCGGAAATGCCAAAATTTCACACGTCGGTTTTGATGACCCGCCAAAACTGGCACAGAATGCACAAACGGAAGAACAGGCTTTGCAACACTTCAGGCGGGTAAGGGATGAGATCCGGGATTTTGTGATGACACTGCCGCAATACCTGAATTAACCTGAAATCCTTAGTTGAGCACTACGAGAGATGTAGCAGAAGGGGATAGAGGGGGTGGGTTTGCGAGGAGACCTTAGATGGCAAATAACACTCGGAATTCCACAATCAAGATATAACTGCTAAATCTCTCCCGGTCCCTATTTGACAAAGAGGGCGATTTTGCAACATGAAAGTACTCCTGGCAGGTTCATTTGGCTTACAACATAAGCTTTACAGCCTGCAGGGTTCTACCGCTGTTTTGCAATTTCACCACCACCGCGACCCCCAGTTCAGATACCTTCCAGGTCGAATCCAGCGGCAAATCGAAGCTGTGCAACTGCCCGGACATGGTTGTCTGAGGCGGGCTAAGGTGGCGCACCACGTAATCATGCCTGAGCAATTTTCCACGGTTCTCGCCGGCATTGATATTGCTACTCAGTTTGTTTTCGAATACCGCTATATAGACTTCGGGTTTATCGTCGCCCTCGTAAAACAAATTATCAATGTCGACGCTGGCGGTGAGTTTAGCCGCATCAGGCTCGGACACATTGAGCGTAATATCGGCTTCAGCCTGACTGCGATAAGCCGCACTGACCTTATCGGTGATTTTACGACTGCCGCGTGTTTCAACCCCATCGACCACAAATTCCGGCGTATAAATCGAAGACTGCTGATTAACCCTGGCCACTATGCGCTGGCGCTGCGTGTAATCGGCACTGGCATACGGATCATTCCAGCCTATATAGTCCCAGTAATCCACGTGAAAGGCCAACGCTATGATCAAATCCGATTCTTCCGTTTTCCCCAGCCGGCTCAGAAATTCGTCCGCCGGCGGGCATGAACTGCAGCCCTCAGAGGTGTATAACTCCACTACAGACGCTTTGAACTCACCGCTTTTTATCTGCTGATCTGTAAAGCCGGCAGAGGAAAACAATATCCCCAGCGCCAACCCAGCATACGATATCCATGATTTCATGATAATTACTCTGTGAACAGTGAAACGTACTGTTCATAACCCTTTTCAACCAGTTCTTCTTCGGCTATAAACTTCAGGGAGGCAGAGTTCAGGCAATAGCGCAAGCCGGTCGGTTCAGGACCATCTTTGAATACATGCCCCAGGTGTGAATCCGCTCCGGCACTTCGAACTTCAGTGCGCGGCAATAGCAGCTTGTAATCTGTTTTGGTAGAAATATGCTTCGCATCAATTGGCCGGGTAAAACTCGGCCATCCTGTACCCGAATCAAACTTATCCAGAGAAGAAAACAAGGGTTCGCCGGATACGATATCAACATATATTCCGGCCTTCTTGTTATCGTTGTATTCGTTGCTAAAGGGCCGCTCAGTACCCTCTTTTTGCGTTACCCTGTACTGCAAATCGGTCAGTTGTGCGCGCAATACATCGTCACTGGGTTTGCTATACACTTTACTCACATCATCGCTCATTTTCTTTTCCCCCATCCTGTCCGCTTCATTTTTCATCGGGCCTTTAATCACATAATGTAAGTCTTCTCCCCAGAATTTTTCAAGATACTGATCTCGCCCCGAGCCATAACGATAGTATTTGTAACGTATCGGGTTTCTTACATGGTAATCCTGATGATAATCCTCAGCCGGGTAAAACACGTCCAGAGGTGCTACTTCTACCGCGAAGGGTTTATCGTAGCGACCCGAAGCTTCGTATTTGGCAATAGAGGCATCCACCGCTTTTTTCTCGGCCTCATTATTGTAATAAATACCCGGTCGATACTGGCTGCCGCGATCAACAAATGAACCTTCACCATCGGTCGGATCAAACTGACGCCAGAAGGCTTCCAGCAAATCATCGTAGCTAATGATGGTCGGATCATAATGAACCTGCACCGCTTCGGTATGCCCGGTACCTCCGCGCGAAACCTCTTTGTAGGTTGGGTTTTCCGACTCCCCTGCCGTATACCCTGAAACCGCATCGTCTACACCAGGAAGTTGCTCAAATCCCGACTCTGTACACCAGAAGCATCCACCGGCAAAGGTGGCAACCGCCAGTTTCTGTTTATCCATCAGTTCCTTTTTTGGCATTTGCTCCGCTTTAAGCTGGGTAAAGGCCAGCCCGGCAATCAGCACCGCACTGACAAAACCAAGAGTGCTTCGTGTTTTCTTATTCATGTTTGATTCCCGTTATATCGAAGAAGTGATAATAAGCCTAAGCTATGACAGCGACTTCACGAAGTCTTAACAAATTTATAACATATCCGCCTCGCCCCTTTGCCCGGGAGGGTGCCGCAAAAGCTCCCCTCTTTAGCAATCGCAAAAC
>JAAELZ010000673.1 GCA_024226105.1 Pseudomonadota bacterium
AAATTTTACGCCAGGCACTGAAAATGAGACCAGACAATGCGGATGTACACCATGCGCTAGGTCTATCTCTCGTGCGACAACAACGAATAGATGAGGCCGTCAAGGAACTCGAGGTTGCATCGTTGTTTGCCCCGGGCAACGAGCGTTACATTTACGTGTACGCAGTCGCTCTGCAATCTACCGGTCGGACTACACAGGCACTAACAATATTGCAAAATGCCCATGATCATTTCCCAGGTAATATTAATATTCTAAACGCTCTGACGGCATTCCATAGCGAGATTGGTAACCGGGAGAAAGCTCGTTTTTATGCTGAGATATTACAGAAAATCATGCGAATACGTGAAGAAAAATGAAATGTCCCTTTGACAACTGGCTCGCCCTCTGAACTATTGAACGTCTCAGTTGGGTACAGGCTGTGTGAAAACTCCAATAAAGGTATAATCATACTTTCCAGCTAATGGGCTAACCGATGAGTAGATTCATTGAAGGTGTATGCCGATCCCAGGCCACATTATTCCCCGAACGTTTGGACGATTACCTGACCGAAGAAAACCCGATCCGAGTTATTGATGCCTTCGTCGATAGCCTCGAACTTTCGAATATAGGATTCAAGACAGTACCCGCTGATACCGGTCGTCCAGCCTATCATCCATCGACCATGCTCAAGCTTTATGTTTACGGATACCTAAACCGTATTCAGTCATCGCGCCGACTGGAACGAGAAGCTGGTCGTAATGTTGAGTTGATGTGGTTGTTAGGTCGTTTGGCGCCGGACTTTAAAACGATTGCTGATTTCAGAAAAGATAACGGTAAGGGTATCAAGAACACCTGTCGTGCCTTCATTGATATTTGCCGTCAACTGAACATGTTTACCGATGCGGTTGTTGCGATTGACGGCAGCAAATTCAAAGCGGTCAACAGCAAGGAAAATAACTACACGCCGAAAAAACTGCAATTCCATATCGACCGGGTTGAAAGACATATCGATGATTATCTGAAACAACTCGATGATGCCGACAAGGAAGCGGGGGAACCTGTTGATGAGACGCCAGTTCAGGAGAAAATAGCCTGGTTGAAGAAACGACTTTCAGAACTGAAAGCGCTTGAGGTTGAAGTGAACAAGCACCCGGACAAGCAGCTCTCCACAACCGATCCAGATTCCCGCTTATTGAAAACACAGGGAATGACCAGAGCTGTTTGTTATAACGTACAAAGTGCTGTCGACCCCAAAAACCATTTAATCGTTGCTCACAAGGTCACCAACAAACAGGATCGAGGGCAGCTGTGCAGCATGGGGCAGGAGGCGCAATCGGCGCTGGGTCAAGAAGCCGTCACGGTACTAGCTGATAAAGGCTACTACAGTGGTCTGGACATCAAAGCAACCCAGGACGCGGGCATGACACCACTCGTCCCTAAGGGGGATACATCAGGCAGTGAGAAGAAAGGCATCTTTAACCGGTCCCGATTCAAATATGATGCAGAGAAAGACGTTTATATTTGTCCTGCGAAGAAAGAGCTGACATATCGATACTCTGGCATCGAAAAAGGATTAACCATTAAGCGCTACTTTCTAGATATCATGACCTGCCGCGCATGCGGACTGAAACCACAGTGCACAAAAAGTAAGGGGCAACGCAGAATGGCACGGTGGGAGCATCAGGGCCAGATAGATCAAATGGATCAATTAATGTCATCCATGCCAGATAGCATGCTGATCCGAAAACAAACGGTTGAACATCCCTTCGGTACGATAAAGTGCTGGATGGGAGCGACACACTTCCTGACAAAACGGTTACCAAATGTCAGTACAGAAATGAGCCTGCATGTGCTCGCATATAATTTCAGGCGAATGATGTCGATACTTGGGCCGGAGAAATTGATTGCCGCAATGGCGGCATAGGGCTCATCGCCTTATCTTCGATAAATAGGCTGCATATGGCCGAATCCTTGGCAATTTAACCAACGCAGTTATTCAAGTTCAACACAGCCCTGGCGAAATGAAAACCGCTTGAAACCGATTGTCTGTAGCCTGAGGGCCAGGAACGAAGGAACAAATATCAATAAGGGAGTTTTCACACGGCCTGGGCACTAAGCAGCCGCCCATTATAAATATGTGAGCGTCTGTTTTTGCGAATTTATGTAAAGTTAAGGTGGCATAGACGCATATCGCAATAGCGCTGAAAATTACTGACTTTTGTTGGTACAAATGTTGTAATAATTGATTAAAGTAGCTTCGATTATTTATTTAAATCAATAGCTTAGCACTTTAGTTCGATTCCGCCACTGGCACCATTTCTACACCCTTGTTTTTAGGAATCCTCTTCGGGGAGAAAGTCAGTTTTAAAGTAATTCAATCACACGAACCCCATTGACTTGTCTCAAAGAATACCAGTTCGCTTATCGAAATCCTTGATTAATCAGCCAGACCTGCGGATCGATATCCCTCGATAAACTTGTCGAGTTCATGAGTGTGTCTGAACGACTGGGTTCGCGCCCACGCCTTGGCGGAGAAATCTGGGAAAACCGCCATAAATCCCCGGGCAACGGTTTGCGCCTCATCGATTCGACCCACCATTGCCAGGGCGGCTGCGAGAATTCTGCGTGGCTCCATTGTGTCGGACACTTTTATCAGTGTTTCTATGGCTTCCTCATAGAGCCCTGCTGCGTAATATGCGAATCCGAGATGCCACAGGTACCATTCAGGATAATGCGGATTCAGGCGCATAGCGAGTTGCACACTTTCTATTCCCTTTCGTGGCTCGCCATTAAACGTATACGCCTCTTGGATAAACACCAGCACATCGGCATCACTGGGTTTTAATTTCAGTGCGGTGTTTAATGCCTCAAGCGCCTCTTCGCGCTTCCCGATGTACAACTTGACAATACCTAATGACATGTGAGCCAGGGCGCTTTGTGGGCCGAGATCGATTGCTTTTTGCGCCGATTGTAAGGCCTTGTCCATGCTGTCTTCGGTGATGTGCTCATGATAGAAGGCCCAGTCAGAATAATGATAGACTGCAAGCCAGGCATGAGCATCGGACAAATTTGGATCAAGGGCCAGTGCCAGCTGCAGTGCGTGGCGGGATTCGGCACGTCCCTGGGCCCTAAACACGTTTTGTCGGCCTTTGACGAGCCACTCGTAGGCTTCGATGTTCACCGTGGGGGGGTGTTCCGCAGGAACCGGTATATCCAGTTGCAAACGTTTTCCAAGGGCCAGTACGATATTGCGGACAACATCATCCTGAACCGCGAATACATCATGAATCTCCCGGTCATAGCGCTCGGCCCAAAGATGCAAACCGTTTTTCG
>JAAELZ010000674.1 GCA_024226105.1 Pseudomonadota bacterium
ACAAACTTATCCTGAACGGCCGAATCCTGCGGATTTTCCACCCACACTTCGGCCCCGATCAAAGGTTTAATACCTGCGTTCAGGCAGGCTTTATAAAATTTAACGACACCATAGACATTGCTCAAATCGGTTATGGCCAACGCGGCCATTCCATCGTCGACCGCTTTACTCAGCAGCCTTGAAATACGCACCGTACTGTCACTGAGTGAGTATTCACTGTGAACATGCAGATGCACAAAATCGCTCACCGCCCCAGTACCTCCTTCACAGGTTTAAAGCTACGACGATGAGCTGGACAGGCACCATATTGCAGAAGTGCCTGCCGGTGAGCAGCGGTAGGATAGGCTTTGTGCCGGGCGAAGCCGTATTGCGGATAAAGCAAATCCAGTGCCAGCATCATTCTGTCCCGGGCCTGTTTGGCCAGTATGGACGCCGCTGAAATACTGGGTTCGATTAAATCGCCTTTAACAATACATTCTACCGCCTGAGGTATATCCGGGCAGCGGTTACCATCCACCAGGACCTTTTGCGGGGCCACTTTAAGCCCAGCAACGGCGCGGCGCATTGCCAGCATCGTGGCATGGAGAATATTGAGCTCATCGATTTCTTCAATGCTTGCCTCGGCCACTGACCAGCTTAGTGCAATTTCCTTTATCAGGGTTTCCAGGGTCTGGCGTTTTGCCTCCGATAGTTTCTTGGAATCTGTCAACCCCGGCAGCACAAAACTATCCGGCAATACCACCGCAGCCGCGACCACAGGGCCTGCCAGCGGGCCCCGCCCCGCCTCATCTACACCAGCAATCAGGCTGCCTGCATTCAATATCATGCGTTTATCACGCTCAATATAGTCTCAGCAGCAAGCGCATCGCTATCCTTGTTCAATGTGAGTGCGACCTTTTCAAATTGCGTCTCAAGGTCGCGCATATAGTCGGGTTTTTCCAGAAATGCTGCTACCTCACTGAATATGTTTTCGGCCGTAACCTGTTCCTGCGCCAACTCTGGAATCAACGGAGAATCCAGTAAATGATTGGGCAATGAAAAGTGCTCGACGTGTTTAAAATAGCTAAACATTGTATAACTAAGCCACGCCATTTTGTACACCACAACCATCACGCAGCCATACATCATGGCCTCCAGGGCAGCGGTTCCTGAGGCCAGGATACCAAGATGAGAACAACCCATCGCCTGTTCGGATTGACCGAGCGTAATCTTCACCGGCAATCCGGTTTCAAGCACACTGTCCTGATGGCGTTTTTGAAGTTTCTCATTTGCGAACGGCAATATAAACCGGGTATCAGGGTAACGTTTAACAATTAGCTTAGCTGCCTGCAGCATAATCGGCAGCAAAATTTGCACTTCTGCGGTACGGCTACCCGGTAGCAGGGCGATGGTATTTTGTCGATCGCTGATATCAAGCCCGGGTTGAATTGCAAGGGCCTTATCAGCGCCGGGGTGACCGACAAAAGTCGCAGGTATATGGTGCTGATCGTAGTATTGTTTTTCAAACGGGAATAAAGTCAGCATGTGATCAACTGCACGTTTAATTTTTCTGATACGATAACCTCGCCAGGCCCAGACCGACGGGCTCACATAGTGCACCACTTTGATCCCGGCTGCACGCAACCTTTTTTCCAGAGAAATATTAAAATCCGGCACATCCACGCCAATGAAACAATCAGGTTTGTCCTGCAAGATTATTTCACGCAGTGATGATCGTATATTGAGAATATGACGCAAATTTTTAAGCACCGACTCAATGCCCATCACCGCGATGCTATCCATTGGATGCAGGATCTCAAAACCTTCTGCCTGCATCTTTTCACCCCCGATTCCGTAAAATTTGGCATCGGGAATCCGCAACTTGATTTCTCTAATCAGCCCCGCTGCCAGCACATCGCCGGAAGGCTCACCTGCAACGATTGCGATTTTCACAGCCCGGCCCAATTATTGCACGAGAGAACGACTTTCAGGGAGTATTCTGGCAAACAAGGCCTGTCGATCGCCCGAAAAAGCACAGCCATAGCTATGGTTCGAGGGGGATCGGCCAGGATTGGTCGCCAGAGTATTCCTGATGTCGTTCATGTAAAAACTGAATTTACTATCTCTACTGAAAAACACTACTATGCTTTCGCTGCATCGTGCTATTTGATTTTTCGAAACGATCTCGTGCAATTTTTAGGCTAAAGTTCAGCCTTTCGGCGTATAACACCCCGCTCGCTGTTTTTCAAAAAGCCAGTCAATACATCCAACTCTTCACTGCTTTTCGACAGTTCTTCGATGGCTTCGATTGCGGTTTTTACATCCAACTGGCTTCTGTAGAGCAATTTATAGGCATGTTTGAGCAGCAAAATGGTTTCTTTGTCGAAGTCACGGCGGCGCAGACCCCGGCTATTGATTCCAAACGGCTCTGAGGGGTTACCGGCAGCAACCACATAGGGCGGGACGTCTTTAAAACAAACCGCGCCAATTCCGGTGATACAATGTGCCCCGATATTACAAAACTGATGAATCAACGAGAAGCCGCCAAGAATGGCGTAGTCATGAACGTTTACATGGCCGGCAAGACTTGCTCCATTGGCAAAAATGGTCTGGTTGGCAACATGGCAATCATGCGCAATATGCACATAAGCCATGATGAAATTATCATCTCCTATAGTTGTGACACCGCCGTGCTCCGGTGTTCCACGATTGAGCGTAACATTCTCCCGGATGGTGTTCCGGTCGCCAATGAGCAGTTCACTCTGACCTTCAGTCAGCGCTTTATATTGCGGTTTTTCACCCACTGAGGCAAATTGAAAGATATGGTTATCTTTGCCCATGGTGGTATGATTGCGAACAATAGCGTGAGGTTCAATGATACAGCCATCCCCAATGATTACCTTATCCTCAATAATCGCAAACGGGCCAACCTTGACGTTTTCACCTATTTGAGCATCCGGATGGACGATTGCACGTTCGTCTATCATGCTGAGCTATTCATCCAGTATTTTATAGGTAAATGTTATATCCGCGGTCGCGCACAAAGTTCCGTCAACGGTTGCGGTTGTAGAGGTTTTCCACACTTTGCCTTTTTTACGCGTCAGCTCGACATTCAGCTGAACCTGATCACCGGGTTCGACCGGGCGTTTAAAACGCACATTGTTCACCCCGGCGAACAAATAAACCAGTGTTTCATCGGCCGTTACATCCATGCCCAAACTCGCCAAAATGGCAGAAGCCTGAGCCATGGCCTCAATCAGCAATACACCGGGAAACACCGGCCGATGCGGAAAATGGCCGCCAAAAAATGGCTCGTTTATACTGACGTTTTTTAGCGCCGTAAGCGACTTATCGGTCTCGTAATCCAGCACCCGATCAACCAGCAAAAACGGGTAACGATGGGGCAGAATTTTTAATATCTTGTGAATATCTATAATATCACTCATCTAATTATCTCCAGGGGATTTCAAGACCAAAATTATGAATAGCATGAGACCTCAGCCTAACTCAGTGGCGAAAAAAAAGAGACAAAATCTTTCTGATCAAGGTGCAATTTGCAGCGAATAGCGAGCTATTCACAAGATCTGCAACGCTGAGAGGAAGATTATAATCATTTTTACTCGTTATCTGGGTAAAGCTGAGGTCTCAACATAGTATTATGGCAAACTCAAATTATTTTAGCCCCGCCTCAGACGGGCGACCAATTTTTGCCATTGCCGTATCGGCATTGCCGGCAGTGCCGCTGAATAAATGCCCGGCACGGCGATCGATTTGGTTACATAGCTGTCCGCAAAAACGATAACATCATCACATATATCAATATGACCGAGTATTGAAGCACGCCCGCCAATTTTACAATTTTGTCCGATGTGCGCGCTTCCAGCGATTCCTGCACAACCGGCAATCGCTGTATGCCGCCCAATTGTCACGTTATGCGCGATTTGCACCAGGTTATCAATAATTACCCCATCACCGATCACCGTATCTTCAAGGCTACCTCTGTCAATCGAAGTATTGGCCCCGATATGCACATCATCACCAATCACGACACTGGCAATCTGAGGAACTGCAACCCACTCAGGCCCCTGCTCGTTTGACGTTTCAGCAAAGCCAAAACCATCTGATCCAATGACGGTTCCAGCACTTACATGACATCGGCTTCCCAACTGACAACCATCGTAAATCGTTACGTTTGCATCAATTGTGGTATTTTCACCAATACTTACACCTGGCCCAATCACCGCACCAGAACCAATAGAGACGTTGTTTCCAAGGAGAGCATTGTGCCCAATGACGGCATTTGCAGCGACCGATACATTGTCTCCCAGGTTTGCGCTGGAAGCGATAGATGCATTTGCTGATATTTCGGCTGCACACTCAGCGTTTATAGTCTCTGCCTGAAATGCGTTGATAACACGCGCCAACGCCAACAGGGGGTTGGCAACAATAATTTTATTTCCTGAATAGTGATCCGCCAGAGACGGGCTTGTAATGACTGCACCCGCTCGAGTATGTGCCAGGTCATCGGCATATTTCTTATCAGAATAAATACTGATCTTATCCTTATCTGCAAAAGACAGATTGCTTACCCCATCAAGAGTTATGTCATTAGAACCGACAATTTCTCCTTCGCAGCACGCAGCCAGTTGTGCCAGTGTTAGCTTCAAGACAGGTCAACGGGCTCGCATATAGACAGCAAGCTGCTATTTTGCATTTTTTTCCAGGTAATCCAGAACAGCCTGAGTCATATCAATGCTGGGCTTAAACCAGACTGCCTGCTGAAACACAATATCGTAATTTTCCTGTTTGGCTACATTGATCACCGCTTCTGTGACGATAACCTGTAGTTTCGCAAGTTCTTCATTACGCCTCAAATTAAAGTCTTCATTCAACTCCCGTTGTTCACGCTGTAATCTTCTTTGTAACTCAAGCAACTGCTTGGTTTTCTCCGATTTCTCCGAATCCTTGAGTAACAGGCTGTTTTTGGAAAGTGACTGCTCAAGCGCCACAGCCTCGTCTCGCAGGGCGATCAACTCACGTTCGCGCCCTATGAATTCGCCTTCCAGTTCCTTTAAGGCTTTTTTACCTTGCGGCGCAGTTTCCACCAGCTCAACGGCATTTACATAACCTATTTTAGTCTCTGCATAAGCCGGGCTAAGCCCGCTTAATACAACTAACAGGCTTAACAAACTCAATTGAAGTTTACTCATAGTTCTAATTTTTATCATATTTCCTGGATTCATTAGTAAATGCAAAGATTATCAGCCGCATTTATCGGAACAATTTGCCCAGCGAAATCTGGAACTCCTGCAATTTATCGCCTTCTTCATCATTCAGAGGGAAAGCATAACTCAAGGAAAGTGGCCCTAAGATGTTGTACCATTGCAGGGCAATGCCCGCACTATATCGAAGCGTCCCCAGCTCCATATCCTCGTCAGGGCCATACACCATACCGGCATCAAAAAAGGCTACCAGGCGTTTATCTTTTTTATTGGTTCCGCCAAATGCAGGCGACAATAGTTCGGCATTCGCCAGCACTCGACGATCACCCCCGAGCGGCTCAGGTGTCAGGCCGCTATCCTTCGGCCCCAAAGACCTGGCACTATAACCACGCACCGTACTCGGCCCGCCAGCGTAATAGTTTTTATAAAATGGCAGGTTTTGATCCGTTTGGTAGTCACCACCGTAGCCCAGGCGGCCCAGGACTTTTACACTCAAACCACTGCGCGCCAGTTGAAGGTAATGCCCTGCCAGGAAATTGATTTTATAGTATTCAAGGTCACTACCCGGAATCATCGCCTCCAGTGAGGCCAGAGCCCGGGAGCCGGAGGTCGGGAAAATAAAATCATTCAGGGTGTCTTTCGCTATGGAGGTTCGTATCCCAAGGCCTTTATTGTCCGGGTGCTCATCGATAAACTCCCGAAGTTCAGGAGGGGTATCCTCTGAGTTTTCCAGTTCAACATCTTCTCCGAACAACGTAAAGCTGACAGAGTTATCCTCTGAGATAGGAATTCTGTAAGAGACACCCAGCTCGAAGGTATCGGAATAGTATTCTACCGTTCCCGCCTCTTCGGAATCAATCTTGGTGGAATTGAGGAAAAAAGTCCGGCTCACACCATCCACAGTGTAATAGGGATTGGTATATCTTAAGTCCCAGATATCCACAACGGACGAGTCGTCAATCTTGATGGCGACTTCTTTACCCGTTCCCAGAAAATTACGCTGATCGTAACCCACTGAAAAAATAACGCCGTCCTCTTCGCCGTAACCTACCGAGAAGTTAATACTACCGGTGGATTCACGTTCCGCGACTGTCACCAGCAAATCAACCTGGTCAGGCACGCCGGGGACAGGGATTGAATCAATTGAGACCTGTTCAAAATGACCCAGGCGTTGTAGGCGTTCCTGTGAGCGCCGAACATCCGCCGCCGAAAAACGCGCACCTTCGAGCTGGCGCAATTCTCGCCGAATCACCTTATCCTGAGTAACGGTATTGCCAATGATATCTACTTGCCGCACATACAAACGCTGTTTCTCGTCGATCTTGAACACCACATCAACTACCTGAGCGGCTTTATCGACTTTGGGTACAGGAGTAACGGTAGCTACGCCATAACCGAGATCTGCCAACCTGTCGCTAATCTGAGCACGGATATCACTTACAGTTTTGCGCGAGAACACACCTTTAACCGACTTACTCGAAAACAGGCCCCTTGATTTATCTTTTGTTAAAAGATCTTCTTTATCAAGGTCCAGCCGTTCACCACCTTCAATGCTCAGCTTGCCCATCTGGTAGAGTGGCCCTTCGAACAGATTGATAAATATAGTTATTTTCTGTTTATTGGGGCTGATCGTCACATTTGTTGAGCGAATGTCAAAATCGAAATAACCCCGGTCATTGTAAAAACTGCGTATCGCCTCCTGGTCCCCTTCCAGTTTCTGCTTGGAATACAGATCTCGTCGCCCAAAACCAAACCCCCTGCTCGATGTTAACTCCATAGACCGCCTTAATCGCTTGTCAGAAAAGGCTTCATTACCGACGATGTCAATATTCTCAATCGTTGCGACGCGTCCTTCATCAATATTCAGGGTTATACGGGCACGGTTCTGATCCAGAATCTGAATATCTTCTTTTATGCTGGCAGAGTATCGGCCCCGTGCAAAATAAGCGTCGGTCAGAGCACTTATCACTTCGTTCATCCGTTTCTGGTTATAGATCCGTCCATCTGTTAGGCCGGCATTCGCCAATATGCCATTAATTTCATCTTCTTTAATATCCTTGGCCCCTACCAGCGAGATCTTCGCGATTGAAGGACGCTCTTCCACCTCTACTACCAGCGTAGTGCCCTCTTTTAACAATTTAACATTGCGAAAGAAGCCTGTTTCAAACAATGCCTTAATACTATGGCGTGCCTCCTCGTCATCTACTTCATCGCCCACCTTTAGCGGCAAATAGTTAAATATTGTGCCATCGTCAAGGCGGCCGTTTCCCATCACCTTAACATCGGTAATGACAAACGGTTCTATCGCAAAAGCGGAGGTGGCGCTTAAAAGTAAGCTCCCGATCAGGATTATTTTTTTTAGCATATAGTTGATTTTGTTAAGTCAATACAATTCTGGGCGCCACGCAATGCTAACCCGGCGAAGCACGTGCGTAAACTGGTCTGGTCATTGGCAGGTCTTCCAGCACAGTTATCAATTATTCTTAGTGCCTGTGATGTCTTCATGGTTTTGATGGTAGTGCCGTTTAGGAAATCAGGCGAATAATATCATTGTAAAAGGCCAATGACATTAAAAGAAGCAGTAAACCAATACCAATTTGTTGACCCCACAGCATAAATCGCTCGGACACCGGGCTACCTTTGACGGCTTCAATAGCAAAAAACAATAAATGCCCGCCGTCCAGTATCGGAATCGGCAGCAAGTTTATTAACCCGAGCGAGATACTAATCACTACCAGAAAAGAGATAAAATCAGCCACGCCACGTTGCACCGTTGTTCCAGCCAGGTTCGCAATAGTGATCGGACCGGACAGGTTATCTGAACTGACATCCTGGCTAAACATTTTACCCAAAGACCACAAACTGACCACCGTAAAACGCCATGTATAATCCAGTGCTTTTCCCAACCCTTCAACCATGCCGGTTGAGAATTCATAGCGTAATGGATAAACGCCAATCTGCCCGTATAAACGGCCTTCGTGTGCGATGCTTCCAACCTTCAATGCAGAATTGACGATTTGCCCATCGCGTCGATAAACCAGATTTACGTTTTTGCCGGGGGATGCGGTGACGATTTCCACCAATTCCTTCCAGTTAGCAATCGGAGCATCGTCAATCTGCACTATCTCATCGCCACTGCGCAATCCGGCAAGCTCGGCCGGTTTCCCGGCAACTACACCTGAAATGATACTGCTAAGCGGCGTCGGCACCACGCCCAATCCCTGAGACAACACACCATGGCTTACTACATTGCTTTCTACTGCCGATAGATCCACCTCGACAGTTCGCCTCACTCCGCTTATATCATCTTCGAGCGTAAACTGGACCGGCTTTTTCTGGAAGGTCTTGTGAATAAGATATAGTTGGGAATCCTGCCAGCCATATACTTTTTTACCATCCACGGCAACGATGCGCTCGCCGGCTTCAAAGCCTGCCTGTGCCGCTATCGAACCCTGTTTTAGCGAGCCAATCAGGGTTGGATAATCCTGCATACCGGCAATGTAAAGGCCCCACATCGCAACAATGGCAAATACAAAATTAGCCAACGGCCCGGCCGCCACGATCGCGGTGCGCTTTGGCAGCGACTGCCGATTAAACGCCCTGTCCTTTTCTGACTCTGCGACCTCTTCGACACGTTCGTCAAGCATTTTGACATAACCACCCAGCGGGATGGCGGCCAGCACGTATTCCGTATCATCATTTTTGCGCCGCCAAATTTTAAGTGGCCTGCCAAACCCCACTGAAAAACGATGCACCTTCACACCGGCTCGGCGGGCCACCCAGAAATGACCAAATTCGTGTATTGTCACCAGGATGCCGATAGCCAGGACAAAACCGAGAATACTGTATAAGAATTGCATATCTATTTAGGCTGTAGTTTGTAGATTTCTATTTAGATTTTGATATTAGTTTCATACTATTAGATTTCAGGCTTCAAAATCAAGCCTCAAGCCTGTAGAAGATTTTCATCGCGTATTTGCTTTATCTGATCCCTGATTGCGCCCGCCTCTTCAAACTCAAGGTTTTTGGCATGCGCATACATTTTTTTCTCTAATTTCAGTATTAATCTGGCCCAGTCACCCGGTTGTTTCGACTGATATTCATCAACTATTTCAGCGGCCTGAGCATAGCGTATTTTTTCTTTTGGCGTGGATGGGATTCCATCAATAATATCACGCACGGGTTTGACAACCCCCCTGGGAGTAATATGATGGAATTCATTGTGCTCAATCTGCTTTTCGCGCCGCCTGTCCGTTTCATCCATCGCTTTTTTGATTGAATCCGTTTCACGATCTGCATACAAAATAACCCGGCCATTGACGTTCCTGGCTGCCCGGCCAATGGTCTGGATCAGAGAACGAGCCGAACGTAAAAAACCTTCTTTATCTGCGTCCAGTATCGCCACCAGGGAAACTTCCGGTATATCCAGCCCTTCCCGTAGCAGGTTAATGCCAATCAGTACATCAAATTTTCCCAGACGCAAATCACGAATAATCTCCACGCGCTCAACGGTATCGATATCCGAATGCAGGTAACGTACTTTCACACCATGCGTATCATAGTAGTCCGTCAAATCTTCCGACATTCGTTTGGTAATCGTAGTCACCAGCACCCGTTCATCCCGCGCTACACGTAGATTGATTTCTGAAAGCAAATCGTCGACCTGAGTTTCAACCGGACGAATTTCCACAGCAGGATCAACCAGGCCCGTTGGACGGACCACCTGGTCAATCACCTGAGGTGCATGCGTCAACTCATAATTGCCCGGCGTGGCTGAGACAAAAATGGTTTGCGGAATCAAAGCTTCAAATTCATGAAACATGAGTGGCCGATTATCTCGCGCAGACGGCAGGCGAAACCCATATTCCACCAGCGTATCTTTACGCGAGCGATCACCTTTGAACATCGCCCCCACCTGCGGCACCATAACGTGACTCTCATCAATAAATAGTAAGCCGTCTTTTGGGATATAGTCCATCAGGGTCGGTGGTGCTTCACCCGCCTTACGCCCCGACAAGTAGCGGGAATAATTCTCAATGCCAGTGCAATAGCCCAATTCACGCATCATCTCCAGATCATACTCAGTGCGTTGTTTGAGTCGTTGCGCTTCGACCAGTTTTCCTTCGACCTCAAGATTTTGATGCCGCTCACGCAATTCCTCGCGAATGTCATCAATCACACCAAGCACCGTCTCTCGCGGTGTTACATAGTGACTTTTCGGATACACCGTTACACGTTGCAATTTTTCTTCGACCGCACCGGTCAAAGGATCAAAACGCGTTATATTTTCGATTTCATCGCCAAACAACTCAAGGCGTACCGCCAACTGCTCGGATTC
>JAAELZ010000675.1 GCA_024226105.1 Pseudomonadota bacterium
AGCCTTTACGGTCAACGATGCTTGCATGAAGTCTTTGTCCGATGAAGTACCGCTGTTCCAGGCTATCTTTCTGAGAGGATTGGCAACCTGCGTTTTCCTCGCCTTTATGGCATGGCGAACCGGTGCATTCAGGGTTCGTATCCCGCGACGCGACATTGGCCTGGTGGTAATCAGATCGTCGGCAGAGGTTGTTGCCTCCTATTTTTTTATTTCGGCGCTGTTCAACATGCCGATCGCCAACGTGACCGCGATCTTGCAGGCCCTGCCACTAACGGTAACGCTTGCAAGTGCTGTCGTTTTTCGCGAAGCCATAGGTTGGCGGCGTATGAGTGCAATCCTGGCGGGGTTTTTCGGCGTTCTGTTAATCGTCAGACCTGGAGCGGAGGGGTTCAATTTCTATTCCGTGTACGCCGTCTTAGCGGTGCTCGTGATAACTGTCCGTGACCTTGCAGCCAGACGCCTGTCCGTCGAGGTACCTTCGATGGCCGTTGCGCTTTCGGCCGCCGTCGCGGTGGCTTTGTTTGCCGGGGTTGCATCAACAGGGTCTGAATGGGCTCCGGTGTCCGGCAAGGTCGCCTGGCAACTAAGCGGAGCTACGTTATTTATCATTGGCGGTTATCTGTTCAGCGTCATGACAATGCGGGTTGGGGACATCGATTTTGTGGCGCCTTTTCGCTATACCAGTCTCGTTTGTGCACTAATATTGGGGTTGATCGTTTTTGGCGAATGGCCGGACAAACTGACTTTGATCGGTAGCGCTATCGTCGTGGCTACGGGCGCCTTTACGCTTTATCGGGAACGGCGCAACATGCAGGGGGCTTGAGCCTTTAACGAATCAGTCGTTGATACCCAAAAAACCGGGCCGCAAACATTGCTATACTGGCCTGTCATGAGCAGCACGGCAAAACACCCGGACGCAATTCGCCCAGTAATCGACTGGGTGCTTGCGCAGGCGTTGAGGGACTTCCGGTTCGAGGGTCTGTTTACCGGGACCGCGGAAAGATTGGTAGCGGCAGGATATCCGCTGCTGAGGCTTCACGTTACCATTCGGGTGCTGCATCCCATCTATGCCGGAACAGCGTTTACCTGGGTTCGGAACCGGGGGCTGGAGCTGGACGCCTTCGAGCGCAGCGGCAATTCATCCGACATGTGGCTGCGCAGCCCCTTGCGTTACATGCTGGAAAACCGGATTGATCATTTTCGCCTCCGCATCCACAAGGGCGAGGGACTGGATGACTACCCATTTATTCAGGATATGAAGGCACAGGGAGCCACCGACTATCTCGCCATGCTGACACCGTTCGGTGACCCTGCTACAGCCATCGAGCGGGAAGACGGCACCATCATCTCCTGGGCCAGCCAGGCGGCCGGCGGCTGGACCGATCAGGAAGTATCCGATATCTGCCGCCTTCAATCCCGGCTGGCGGTAGTGGTACGACTCGCTATGCAGCAGACCCTGGCGCAAGATGTTGTCGCAGCCTATCTCGGTCCCGATGCCGGCAGACGGGTGCTGGCCGGACAGATTCAGCGGGGCGATGGTGAGGATATTGATGCCGTCATCTGGTTCTCCGACCTCCGCTCGTCAACCCGGCTGGCCGAATCCCTTGGCAAGGAAGCGTTTCTCGCTCTGCTCAACCATTTCTTTGAATATACTGCCGGTGCCGCACAGGCGGCGAACGGCGAAATCCTGGACTATATCGGCGATTCCGTTCTTGCGATTTTTCCGTTTGAGAAATTCGGAGGGCCGGCCAAATCCTGCCTGGCAGCGCTTGCGGCAGCAAGCCAGGCGGCAGCAGGCATGGCGGAATTTAACCGGCAGCGTCAGGCGGACGACGAGGAACCCCTTGGCTTTGGCATTGGCCTGCACCCGGGAACGGCGATGTTCGGTAACACCGGCATCCCGCACCGATTGAAATTCACCGTGGTCGGCCGGGCAGTCAACGAGGCGGCAAGGATCACCGACAAGTGCCGGGATCTTGATGAGGAAATTGTTGTTTCCGAGAAATTCCGCGATATTACCGGAGGAGACTGGCGTCCTCTGGGTAAATTTGATCTGCGCAACGTGAATAAGCCGATGGCGTTGTTTGCACCGGATTAATTCCAGCCCTCTCCGGCCATTCAACGACATTCCATAAAGTTGATTATTCGCCCGTTAAGTTAATGTAGTTGCTACTTTATTTCAGGTAGTTTCATACCGTTATTAACAATATCATCAGTAGGACGATAGATGCGCATCATTATGTTCCAGCCATCTACTGTGTTCAGTGTGTTAACTGCTCCAGCGGGACAGTTATTTCCATAGTGCATAGTAAATTTGCCGTCTTCATTTTTCACTACGGACTTGTCATTCAATGAAGCTTTGTTGTTGAACATGTAGCCATCCGCGTTGTACATCGTGATTGACCAGAAGCCGGTACCAACTACAGTGGGCGCATTATAAGTTACAGCTGTGCATTCGTTGCTATCATTGCCAGCAGATGTAACGTACATTGCATCCTTGGCTGGAGCGGCCAAGTAAGCGCCAGCTGTAAGAGCACGGTGTGCTTCAATGTTTACTGATTCCGGGGTACCATCACCCATTGTTTCAAGGGCGCTGTATTGGTGCAGTTCAGCGTTCAACTCAGCACGTACAGCATCAAGTGAGGCGACGTCCCAACCACCCCATTTGAGAGGCACATTAGAATTAGACTTGATAACGATCTGGCTTTGCCATTCGGCTGCTTTGCGCACATCTTCAGGGTCGGACTCATCTGCCTGGATACGAACAACTGCAACCACATAATCAGTATCTGCCTTGAGCTTGTAAGTCCCCGGTCCATACTCGAACATGGGAACAAAGTGATTCTGGTCATGCACTGCCAGGCTAACGTAACGGCCATCCATTTCAGGGATAGTGATTGTTGCACCTTTGGCGATATCTATCACAGTCCCGTGGTACAAGGTATCTTGGTTCATGCGAACGACAGGCTGAAAATCAGTCGCAGCCAATCGTGGGATTGATAATGTCTTGTTTATCCCACCAGCATCTTTCTGGATACCAAGCATCATTTTATTGCTTTCAGCAACGGTGAAATTCTCGCGTGTTACTTTGGTATTCACACAACCAATTGTAGAAAGTGATACCAACAGAATAGTAATAATATTTTTCATTACAACGAACCTCCTTATTTTCGCATAACGGTTAGAAGATAGACAGCGGCTATGATAACCGAGATAGACAGCTTCCTTGATTAACAAGATAAACAGTTTTGCATAATTTTGCTTTGCTTGCCGGTTTTTTGCATTTACAGCCACTCCGTTTCAATAGCAACAGGGGGACTCGTAATGACCGTAAAGAGTGGTCAGTCATTTATGACAAATCGAAAGCAGTCGAATGACCGTTGTTTGCGGTTGAATCCACCATACTTTGCGGACATTACGAGTTTCTCCCTGTTGCTATGTAAGCGTACATCTAATACTTCACTACAAAAATCTGATTATGCAAAGTTTACAATATCATTTTGTACTAAACTGTTACGCTGTAACTATTGGTAGATATCATGGCGATGACAAACAAAGAAGGGTTTTAGGGCGCAATGGAACAGAAAACTCGGTTAAGGGGGTCCAGAAGAAGAGCCCCCAACTCAAACCCGGACAGCAAAATGAACGAGAATAAGATTGATATACAGCGCCGCAAATTAACCAAGGCCGCTTGGGCTACTCCCATCATCACTGCGGCCACATTACCCGTACATGCACAAACTTCAGCAACTACAACATGTTCCCCGATGCAGATTTGTTCAGCATCTGCTGATACCCCGTTAAACGGATATGCCGGTGGTTTTGCATTTGATGAACAAGCTCGATCTTGTGATGTGAGAATTGGTTCCAAAGCAATTGACTTTATTATAGACGTTGTTCCAAATACTGTTTTTAGACTTGACAATAACTCAGGAGGACAATTCTTATTGCTAACATCCCAATCTGCTTGGAGAACAAGGGGTATAAATCTTCCTTATACTCTGATCGGGGTGACTCCAACAACAGGTGCGGCATCTGGTAGTGTCATCTTCAATATTACAAACAACCTCACAAATAACGAATACCAAGTTAATGTTAGAGCCACTCGTGAACAAGGTCCTGGCACCATAGATTCTGCGAACTGGACTGTAGAAATTCGATCAATATGCTGACGTATTCAATCAATTTATTGACGCACCTCATTTGAACCTACAATCTCTTTAAGGCGATTGAGTGCTTTTATCCCGCATTTGTACTCTCTACCATTTGCGTCTTTACATGTCTGCACAAACTCTGGGGCATCTATACCAAGCAAGCGTATAGGTTGTTTCCAGATTTTGATTGTGTCGGTATCAGAAAAACTAGTTACCGTTCCCTGGATGGTTGCAGCTAGCGCGAAGACAGGCGCTAGTAGAAAGGAAAATAGAAGTGCTCAAATCCTTTTATCCATATCGCAATTTAACTGTTACAGCTGACATGCACAAGGACAAAAAAATAGCGAAGCGATTCACTTTGGCATGTAGATAGGCATGTAGAACAGATAATAAATAACTCGCTGTATAAACAACGAGTTATATATATGTAATGGCGGAGAGCGAGTGCTTAATCGTTTTGTGATTTCAACCAGCTTATGCCAGCCATCGAACCTGACCTGTGTCGGGCTATGATAGTGATCTATGTTGATTCGTTGTTTTTTTGCTCGGCTACTTTTTTACTACTCAATGGATTTCCGCCACTAATAAATTTTGTCATGGCATAATAAACCACATTAGAGAGCATCTGCAAGGCTCTGTCCGGCGACAAGCTAATTTCCCTGTTTACAGCGGCCCTCGTTCTTTCTGTTGCCAGGCTATGGCAGGTGGCCTATAATTTCCGCTTTATGTTTGAGGTTAATTCAATGAAAAAAGAACGTCGAAAGCTGCTCAAAACTCTCACTCTGGGAGGAGGCATGGTTACGCTTACGAATTTGCCCAGTACCTGGTCAAAACCTGTCGTGGAGTCCCTGGTGTTGCCTGCACATGCGCAGACCTCAGGGGTGGCGGAAAATTATTTTGGGAGCAATGAACTCAACGTGTTAGCGGCCAACCGCCCTGAGAACCTGAACGAGCGTTTTGTAAAGCAAGGCTTCGAGTCGCGTAGTTTGCTCGATTTGGTTATTGCACCGGCTTATGCAGGGGATGTGGCCATGAACTACGCAGCGATAATTCATTTTGCCGTCAACTACACTCTGACAATTAAAATCGGTTATTCATTTAACTCTGGGGCTGGTTTGAATAGACCCGATACACTGCTCGACAAGCTGGTTGGCGTTGCACATGCTGAAGATCAGCCACCGAGCGCCTGCCTTAGCGGCAATGTAGATACCCAAAATTTCACGCTTCTCAATTACGTGGATTGCGAACAGGTATTTGGTCAGGTTTGGGGCAAAATTATCGATGTAAAGCCGAACAAAATAGTCGGAAATTTGAAATTCGAGGATAATAGTGTTCGAGAGTTCACGGTTTCTGAGGGAAACGGCAACGTGGAATGCAACTGTATACCTTTTTAAGTGGCGGTGTGCCCACGTAGGTGTGCAAAACGGCATTCTGTGAAACAAAATCAGTCAATATTGGTGATTTTTGGCCGTATAAAGCCGAATAATCAATGAAATCAGTTACATTCCCTGATGTTTCGTATGTTTTGAGCCTTGGGGCCATATTTCTCTGAGTTACCTTATTTTGATGCTTAGAACTGACCAAGGAATCGGAACGGAGTTCCGGATTAAATAAGTGCTTGTAAATAAACACATTTATGGTTGTTCCGTATTTCTTAAGTTAGGGTCTGCGCAAGTTAAAAGTAAAAGACATTCAAAGCCGTGAAGGTGTTTTGCATTTTCTGGTAAACGGTAAAGGTGGGAAAATCCGCTACGTGCCAGTTCAGCCAATGGCACTACGACTAATCGAGGATTATTTGATAATGGCCGGGCACCGGGAAGAACTGAAAGGCCCACTTTTCCGGCCTGTCAAAAATAATCGTACAGGTAAGTTAAATCGAGCATTAGATCCAAACTCTATCTACCAGAATATTGTTCGGAAATATGGGGTCGACACCGGCCTGAATATAGTAGTTAACGGCCTATGCGTTCATGCCATGCGGGCAACAGCAGCGACAAACGCTCTGTCCCACGAAGCTGATATTTCAAGAGTGCAGGAATGGCTTGGTCATGCTAACGTGTCCACGACACGACTATATGACCGTCGAAATATGCGTCCTGAAGA
>JAAELZ010000676.1 GCA_024226105.1 Pseudomonadota bacterium
TAGCAGATAGCTACCGACGACACCCCCGTTCTTTAGGAAAAACTTGTTCCAGTACTGTTTCATACGTTCACCTTAAAGTATTTGGCCTGGTTATTTGCGGATTGCATTCAAGTGTCGTTAATACCTGGACTACTGGTCGCTTGCCAACTTTCCGGCAGGTGTAGCTATCGCGGTATCGGCAGAAAAACCGAGTTTGACCTGCTCTCCAATCTGATGCGTCATTTCGCTACCATCATTGACGGTAGACAGTTTTATGGTTCGATCGGATCCCTCGACATCAAAAAAGACCTGCCAGAAATTTCCTTCGAACTCGCGTTGCGTAACTTTTGCTTTAACCTGGTTATCAAACGCATCATCGCCACCAAATTTGAGAGATTCGGGCCGTATAAAAATGTGCGCAGCATCGCCCACTTTTAACTGGACTTCGCCATGACGCTTAACGGCTCTGGCCCGAAGACTGCCCGAGGGCGTATCCACCACCGCATAACCATCCGCCATCGCAGAAACCGTGCCTTCGAACAAATTATTTTCCCCTACAAAGGAGGCTACAAAAGATGTCTCCGGCAAATCATAAATGGTATTACCATCACCGACTTGTTCGATCAGGGTATGGCTCATTACAGCGACGTTGTCCGACATCGTCAGAGCTTCGCCCTGATCATGAGTAATGTAGATGAACGTGATTCCAACACGCTGTTGAATAGCGCGCAGCTCCGTACGCATATGCTGACGAAGCTTGAGATCCAGTGCAGATAAGGGTTCATCTAGCAGCAGTACATCAGGTTCTGCACACAGAGCACGTGCAATCGCCACGCGCTGTTTTTGCCCTCCCGACAATTCATCAGGGATTTTGTCGCCCTGGCCGGGTAATGCGATCAGGTCCAGCAGTTCATCCGCTTTCTTCCTGCGCTCAGCCGCGCCAACACCCGCGACTTCAAGCGAAAAAGTGATGTTCTCCCAAACCTTCATCAATGGAAATAATGCCAGGTTCTGAAAAATCAGCGCGGTCGGGCGCTTATTCGGCCCGATACCCTGCATGTTTTTCCCGCCAATGAGCACCTCGCCTTCTGAGGGATCCAGAAAGCCCGACACGGCGCGTAACAGGGTGGTTTTTCCACACCCGGATGGACCTAAAAAGCTGAAAAATTCGCCTTCTTTGATATGAATATTGACGTCTTTTGCAGCGACATAGTCGCCGAATCGAATCCAGACATCATTAAGTTGGACATCAGCACTCATTTATAGCCTCCAGGTGAATACTATTTATTAAGGGCCCATATTTTTGGGCCTGTAAAGTCAATTACAAAATTTACCTCTATTTCGATTCGTGCCGGAAATGAGCGATTTATCGCTTAAACCCGGTACTGAGGAAACAGGCGCACCTGCGTTTAAATTTTGCAATCAACTTTTATTTTTTTCTAAAAGAAGGGCCCCTGCTCCTGATTTCAGGGAGGGGCCTTTACTTTTATTTAAAGCTGCGAAATTAAGCCGCTTTCAGCTTGTTTTCGAACTCAGTTCGCACATCAGCATACCACTGAGGCTCTTTCGGCCAAGGCCACAGGTTGGCCAGTGAATCACCGGGGTAAACGCTGCCGAACACCTTGCCATAACCATCGCTGGCGAAAGCATCTGCACCCAGAACCGCTGAGTTATAACCATGGCCTTTACTGCCCCATGCGTCATCTTTACCACCGTCAATAGAGCGACCGCCCACTTCGGGTTCGAAGCAGTAGTTTAAGAACTCGTACACCGCATCGACGTTCTCAGCCTGGCCGGATAACGCCATGCCGTCCACCCATGCCAAAGAACCTTCGACAGGTGCGCGATATTGCACGGGTTCACCGTCTTTCATCATGCTGATCGGTGGCCCATCCCAGGTTTGTCCCACCACAACGCCGTCGTTCAGCAGGCCATTCTTTTGCGAATCCGCGTCATTCCAGAACAATTTGATCTGTGCTTTGTTGGCGATACAGAAATCGGTTACCACGCCCCACACCTTACGCATAGTCGCTTCATCATTGTAACCCGCTCGCATTGCGCCCGGATCGAGTTTGCCGGTGGTCTCCAGATACAGCCCAGCTCCCAGCATGCCGGAATGAGCACGCATCATGGTTTTACCTTTGACATCTTCCTGCCAGATATCCCCATAGCTTGGGATCTCACCATCACGTGGAGGTGTCCATTGATCAGTACGCCACGCAACCCCTTCGGTACCCCAGATCAGTGGCAGCCAGTGTGAACCTTTTCCACCAAAATCCCATTCTTCAGCGCCTACCTTAAGCATCGCGGGATTTACGTTACCCAGCGTGGATATTCTTCCATAGTCGAAGGCTTGTAACAGGCCCAGTTCAGACCACTGCGGTGAACGCATATTGGTCGGGCTGCAAATATCAATACCGCGCCCTTTGGAAGCTTTCATCTTGTTGATGATCTCTTCGTTTGAGCCGATACCGGTAAAATTGATTTTAATACCTGATTTGGCTTCAAATGCCTTGAAGAAACCAGCGGACAGGTAGTCCGACCACATCATCACATTGAGCTCACCCGATGAAGCTAACACCTTGGAGTTGATCACCCATGGGCTTGCAACAACGGCCGCACTCGCCACGGCTGCGCCTTTAATTACTTTACGACGTGGTTGTGAAAATTCACTTTTCTTACTCATTTTTACCCTCCTAACAGGTAGTTTAAATTTAAATGTACTCAATACTGCTGAGTACAGTTCCCCCGATAACACGGGTAATTGGATATCAGCATCAAGTGCATTATCCATTTTATTATGTCATTTTCATGACACTTATGTTTTCACCCTCCATACAGGCCCGGGCCGTTCTTACGGTTACTTCATTCGTTACAGCACTAACGCATCCATACAGATGCACCTCTAAACGAATACCCATTTCAGGCTAGCGCCTATATTACATAATCTCCAATTAAAGTGTAAAACAATTTACGACCTTAGTCTAAGCGAGATTGCCCCCGCCGGCCGAGCCCATGGATACCTTGTCTGAAAACAGGCACAGTATCTCAAACATCATGGTCACGGCCACCAGCGCCGTATTACCACCGGGGTCAAAGGGAGGCGATACTTCAACCACATCACCCCCGACAAAATTCAGCCCGCGTAAACCACGAATCACCTGTTGCGCCTGGGCCGTGGTAATGCCACCAATTTCCGGTGTTCCCGTGCCCGGCGCATAAACCGGATCCAGCGCATCGACGTCAAAACTTAAATAGCATGCTTGATCCCCCACTACGCGCCGCGCTTCCTGGACAACCGCTTCAACACCGAGATCAAAGAACTCTTCAATTTCGATCACGCGTATGCCCTGATCCAGGCCCCATTCTTTGTCTTTATCCGTATACAAGCCACCCCGTATACCAATCTGCACGGTACGTTTTGGGTCCAGTAAACCTTCTTCAATCGCGCGTCTGAAAGGCGTGCCATGGGTATATTTCGACTCGCCGAAATAGCGATCCAGGGTGTCGGTATGTGCGTCAAAATGCACCATGCCGCAGGCTTCGTTCCGGCACAAAGCACGCATAATGGGCAGCGTAACCAAATGATCTCCCCCGGCAGAAAGCGGGAGAATGTTCTTCTCAACAAGCGTGCGATAAAAGCCTTCTACCCGTTCCAGGGTATCGTTTATATCAACCGGGTTAACCGGGCTATCGCCCAGATCAGCGCAGCGGCTCTGGTGAAAAGGTTTAATTCCGGACACATGATGCACGTTTCGCACCATGGTGGACAAATCCCGCATTTGCCGCGGCCCATGCCGAGCGCCGGGGCGGTTAGTGGTGCCGCCATCCCAGGGCACCCCTACCAGGCCAATTTGTACCGCCTCCGCCTCTTCAACAGGAATATGACGCAAGCGCATGAATGTAGCAATGCCAGCGTATCGAGGCAAAACATCGCCCGACACAGGCAGGTAGGACGGGTCGACTGAACTCAATCGACCCTCCCAGGGACTGTGGTGTATTTAAGGGTATTCAATATCAAATCGCCCCTAGCACCCCGCGCAAACGCTCAACGATCTGATCAATATGCGATTTCTCGGCAATAAACGGCGGCGCAAGCAAGCCCGAATCACCCGTCATTTTGAGGTTCAAACCAGCGTGGAACAGGGCTTTTTGAACTTCCAGGCCACGCATGCCCGGCGCATCGCCCGGAACCAGATCAAAACCCGCTAACAAGCCGTAGCCGCGTATGTCTGTCACGATGGGTAAATCACTCAAAGAGAACATGCCATCAAGGAAATACTCGGACAAAGAATCGGCCGCCGCAAATGAATTCTCTTTTTCAAATAAATCCATGGTCGCCAGGCCTGCGGCACAGGCTGCAGGGTGGGCGGAATAGGTATATCCGTGAAATAACTCAATGGCTTTTTCAGGCGCTGCATTGAAGATAGCATCGTGTACTTTGTCACTCGCAGCCACTGCACCCATAGGCAACGCGGCATTGGTCAGCGCTTTGGCCAGGGTCATGATATCCGGGATCACACCAAAGGCATCCGCCGCAAAAGGTTTTCCTGTGCGACCAAAACCGGTGATGACTTCATCAAAAATCAGCAAAATGCCGTGTTCGTCGCAAATCTCACGCAAGCGCTCCAGGTAACCTTTTGGTGGCACCAGGCAACCGGTGGAACCGGCAATGGGCTCGACGAAACAGGCCGCGATAGTATCGGGCCCATAGTTCAGGGCAATGCGCTCGAGATCATCCGCCAGTTCTTTACCGCCGGTTTCCGCCTGTCCACGGGTAAAACGATTTTCAGACTGCCAGGTATGTCGCATATGCACCACGCCGGGAACACCAGGGCCAAAAGCCTGGCGATTTTTTATCATGCCACTCAGGGAAACGCCGCCCATATTCACGCCATGGTAGGCGCGTTCTCTGGAAGCAAATCGGATCCGCTGGCCTTCGCCGCGCGCATAATGATAAGCGTAGGCAATTTTCATCGCCGTATCCACCGACTCGGAACCCGAGTTAGCGAAGAATACGTGATTGATCGTTTCCGGCAACATCCCGGCCAGACGCTCTGCAAACTTGAAACCCAGTGGGTGGGCTGTTTGAAAAGGCGCGACATAATCCAGCTCGGCCATCTGGGCGCTTACCGCCGCGTTGATCTCATCACGGCAATGCCCGAGGGGCGAGCAAAACAAACCCGAAGAACCATCGAGAATTTCCTTGCCGTTGTCGTCATACATGTACATGCCTTTGGCACGCACCACGATACGAGGGGCTTGTTTGAAGTCACGGTTGCCGGTAAAAGGCATCCAGAAGCTGTTCAGCGCAGATTGATCGAGTTTCATTTCAGCTTAAATTAGGGGGTGTCTATTCAGGGCATATAGAATAATATCATTCCCCAAAATGAATATAGGGCCAGCTTGAATCTATCCGTGATACCAGCCGAACTAATAAAAACCATGTAATATTTGCGATGACCGATTACCTTTTCCGCCTTCCTGACGACGCCACCGGCACCCTGCAAAGCCAGATTCAGGAAATGATGGTGGATGCGATTACCAAAGGCCATCTGGCACCGGGCGCGGCGATGCCCTCAGGGCGCAAACTGGCCGAGCAACTGAAAGTTGCGCGCAATACGGTGGTGCTTGCCTATCAGCAACTGTTAGATGAAGGATTTATTGTTGCACGCGAACGCAGCGGCTTTTATGTCAGTGATGACGTGCTGGCGGGGTTTGCCCGGGCCCCACAAACCGCACCTGATGAAGGTGCCGAAGCCGTTACAAAAATCGACTGGGAATCCAAATTTAGTTTTACCCCGGCATCCTTGCCCTATCTGCAAAAACCGCAGGACTGGCAACGCTACCCTTATCCCTTTGTTTGCGGGCAGTTCGACAAAAAACTATTTCCAATCGCCGACTGGCGTGAGTGCTGCCGCGAGGCTGCCGGAATCGCCGCGATTCATAACTGGGCATCAGACCATATTGATCGAGACAGTGAGTTACTGGTGGAACAGGTTCACAGCAAGCTATTACCGCGCAGAGGAATCTGGGCAGACCGTGATGAAATCCTGATTACGGTTGGCGCACAAAACGCACTGTTTCTCACTGCTCAACTGCTGCTAAAACCAGGCGACACCATCGGGGTGGAAAATCCGGGTTATGCGGATGCACGCAACACTTTTCTCACTCAGACACAACACATCGAATTACTGGATGTCGATCATAAAGGCCTGGTGGTTGATGAACGCCTGGCAAATTGCCAGTGTGTTTACACCACGCCCAGCCACCAGTATCCAACCACCTATACCATGAGCAAAGCGCGACGACTGGAATTGCTGGAACAGGCCAATCAACACAACATTGTTATTATTGAAGACGACTACGAGTCGGAATTTAATTATGGAACCGAACCCATACCCGCACTCAAAAGCCTGGATACCGAAGGACGCGTCATTTATGTCGGCAGCCTGTCCAAAACACTGGCACCGGGCATCCGCCTGGGCTACATGGTTGCACCGCGCGAATTGATTCGCCAGGCGAAAGCGCTGCGTCGCATCATGCTGCGCCACCCGCCTTCAAACAACCAGTTCATCATTGCGCAGTTTCTAAAACGGGGTTATCACGACGCCCTGATTCGTCGCATAACCCACACATTGCATCATCGATCACAGGTAATGAAGGAATTACTTGACCAGTATTTACCCGGGTCCACCCAAAAACCGGACTTTGGCGGTTCCTCATTCTGGGTGCGCGGCCCCAGGGGTCTGGATTGTCGTGAACTGGCAGCAACCGCAAAACAACAGGGCATCCTCATCGAGACCGGTAACCCGTCATTTTACCCGGGCACCGAAAAGCTAAACTACTTTCGGCTGGGCTTCTCGTCCATCAGCGTGGAACAAATCAAACTTGGGCTACCGCTGTTAAGCGAGCTAATACACCGGGAGAACTAAACATCCTAAAATCCTCAGTAGACCGCTACGAAAAATGAGCAAGCACATGAATTCTATAAGAAACCGCGTGAGTACCTTGTTCTCTCTATGGGCGGGGGCACTACAGGGCATATTGCACTTGTGTGGCAGCGTATGGCCGCGTTGCAACGGCTTGAAAGGGGGTAACCATTCCGCGCAGTTGCGCCTTGCCCTACACTGCCACACAAGCACTCTATACCCTGCCCTACTGAGGAATTTAGGATTATGCTAACCCCCTTTCACATCGCCGTTGCAGTTCGGGATATTCCTGAAACACGTGAATTTTATGGCGGCAAACAGGGTGCCCGGTTCTTTGCAGGCTCAGGCGGGAATGCGCTGGAATTTGAAGGGTTCAAAGATATAGACAGGGCTTTGTTTGATGCCTCTTAAAACAAAAACTGCAATTTAGACAAGCGAGGAAATAGCATGCAAAAAATAGCCATCGCTCAGGCGTCACCCGTATTACTGGATCGTCAAGAGACCCTCAACCGGGCCATAACCCTGGTTGAGCAGGCCGCATCAGAGGGAGCCAGGCTAGTCGTTTTTCCCGAAGCCTTCATTTCAGGCTATCCCGCCTGGATCTGGCGCCTGCGACCCGGCGGAGACTGGGGCGCGAGCGAAGCCTTACATACCCGCCTGTTAAACAGCGCGGTTGATCTGGACGCGAATGAACTTGAACCGCTTTGCGAGGCTGCCAGAAAAAATAAACTCACTATCGTCTGCGGCTTGAACGAACGCGACGGAAAGCTCAGCAAAGCAACGCTGTATAACAGTGTGGTGATTATTGGAGAAGATGGAAGCATCCTCAATCGCCATCGTAAACTGATGCCAACCAACCCCGAGAGAATGGTCTGGGGTTTTGGCGATGGCTCCGGTTTAAAGGTAGTCGATACACCGCCTGGAAAAATCGGCACCTTACTCTGTTGGGAAAACTATATGCCCCTGGCACGCTATTCACTGTACGCACAGGGAGTAGAACTGTATATAGCACCTACCTATGACAGTGGCGATGGATGGGTCGGCAGCATGCAACACATTGCCCGTGAAGGCCGATGCTGGGTTATCTCCAGCGGCGTCATCCTGGAAAACAGCGATATTCCTTCAGACTTTCCCGATAAAGGCTCCGTTTACCCGGAAAGTGAAAAATGGATAAATCCGGGAGACTCGGTAGTCATAGCACCCGGGGGAGAAATTGTCGCGGGCCCGATGCATGAAGAAAAAGGCTTGCTGTACGCTGAAATTGATCCTGCCCGGGCTGCCACCGCCAAACGGGCGCTTGACGTTTCCGGACACTACGCCCGGCCGGATATCTTTGAGCTCCAGGTAAACACCCAAACGCAAAGCCCGATAAAGTTCAAGTAGGCCTGCCCTGATTTGAAGTCAGCATTTTTCCTTAGCTTCGGGGCAACGCACATTTTTTCTAAATTCACCGGGCGTCATACCTGACCAGCGCCGAAAAGCGCGGATGAAATGTGCTGAATCGGTATAACCTAACTGGGATGCAATGCCCGTGGTGGTTGAAGCTGGGTCGGCTAGTCTGCTTTTAGCCAGGGAAAACCTGGCCTCGCCGAGTAAGGCGTTGTAGCTTGTCCCGTGTGCTTTAATACGGCGTTGAAGTGTTCTCACCCCGATTTCGGTCACATCCGCAATTGATTCTATTTTGCAGCTGCCACGCTCAAAGAAGGTCGGCATGATTTGTCGTAAAGTCTGTATAAAACTGCCGTTGATATTGTAGTCGCTAGAATGGCTGGGCAGGGTTTCTGGAATATTCAGAGATACGGGCAGCTTTAGCAGGATTTCCGGTATGGAAAATCTTGACACTTCACTGGAAAAAGTCAGTTCACTTTGGCTAATTAGTGGGCAGGCCTTTGAAGTGATCAATTTGGGCATGCGTAACTCAACCCGCCGGGGGCGCCACCCGGAACCGGCAGCCAACTGTACCAATTGAATCATGCTGGAAATTCGGTATAGCTCGATCTGAACATCGTTTTTAAGCACTATCGGCCCATGATATCCAAACCAGCTGTCTGCGTTGTCTTTATAGAGTCGAAATTCAGCATACGATCGTTGATTGACAGCGTGCTCACAAAATGTATTGATTAACTCGCCGAGTGTTTCGCTGTTTCCAATAAGGGGCACCAGTGATTCGACTTTATGCCAGGGTGTCAGCCGGGCCACTATTGAGCCAAATTCAGGCAGGCCTTCTTCTATTGCAACAATATTGGCAAGTCGGTATATCGGTCTCAATGGAACCGGGCTTTCAAGGTCTTGCGGGTCGTTCACCGGCAAACGCACCCTGCGATAGTAGTGCTTTGAATCAATACCCATTGCTTTCATAGCAATGGTGAACTGCTTTCTGAAGGCCGCTTTAACCAGCGGAATCTCAGGCTTGTCGGGCTTTGACATGGGCGTCCTATAGAAGGCGGAAATAGAAAAGCAAAAAGTGTCGTTTAATGGCAATAACTATAGCACTAACCTCTGGCACAATAGTTCTTATTAATCATTGTTAGTGCAAAGATACTACAAATTGTCCCTGGCCGATTTAGCAAAGAAGAGACTATTTACACAGTGGAGATAGATTCATGAAACCAACTAAAATAGTACTGACGTTACGCTCTGTTAGCATGAGCATTTTCCTCATGTTGAGCGCTCCCGTATTCGCGCAAAGCAATGATTGGGAACCAGTTACGGGCGCGGGCAACTTATCCGGGTTTATGAGTGGCCTGACGGTCGAACGAAAATTACCGAGCGGTGAATTGAGCACGGGCGAATATCACCCTGATGGGACCGGTGTTCTGATCTCATGGGGCGTAAGCTACCCGAGAACCTGGCGCATCGAAGGCGATGACCAGGTATGTATAACGGCTGAAAAAGAATCTCAATGTTACCAGTATGAACAAAACAGGTCTGATCCTGAGCTGTATAGAGCGCGTGTTTCATCCGGCGATGAGTGGATCAAGTTTCGTTCAACCGGCGAGCGAGCGGTGGTAACAAACCCGGAGCAGGAAGCGGGTTCCAAAGGGGGTGCGGCGACGCCAACTGCGGCTGAAATCGCCGCTGAGTTATCCAATCCAAACACCCCGATGGGGACACTGAACACCAATTTTGATTTCATTAACTACAATGGCGATTTGCCCGGCGCTGAAGATGAGTCTGCGCTTAAGATAGTATTCCAACCCAGCCTTCCCTACCCTCTCGGCGGTGGGAAAAACTTTTTTGTGCGCCCTGCCATCCCGATTATTGTAAAACAGCCCGTTCCGGTTGCCGGGGGCGGGTTTGAATCCAGCGACATAGAGCTGGGAGATATTGGTTTCGATGCCTCTGTGGGTTTCAGCTTTAAAACTGATGCGGGTACGAATGTATTAATAGCGGGTACGGCCGGATTATTGCCAACCGCAAGCGACGATGCTGTCGGCCTTGATCAGTGGCTGTTTGGGCCCGAGCTAGGTGGTTTTATGGTCAGAAAATGGGGCGCATTTGGCATTATCGGCTCGCATCAATGGGATGTAGCAGGTGAAGACAGTTTTGATACCAGTATTACAGCAGGACAATATATCTACTCAATCAACCTGACAAAAGGCTGGCAAATTTCAGGCTCCCCTTTCTGGTCATACAACCATAAAGCGGATAGCGACGATGCATGGACTTTTTCGGTAGGAGGCGGTGTTGCCAAAACTGCGATCATTGGCGGGCGGCCCTGGAAAATGAGCATCCAGTATTTAAACTTTGTTGAGCGTGCAGATGCATTTGCCCCGGAACATCAGCTTCGTTTCACCGTCGGCCCGGTGGTAAAATTACCCTGGAAAGGGCGAGGATAGATTTAAATGATTTCACCTGCCAACATGCGCTCATATTTTTTCCGGATAATATGGATCGACTTCATTGCCTGCGTGACACTTGCGTCTGGTCTCACCAGCTCCGGCCTGGTATTAGCGGCCAATTTTGGTGGGCCAAATGCGGTCGGAAATGTCATCGAAGACGATGCCCGACCCAAAGCAGCCACGATAACCCGGCGGGCAACGCAAGGATGGTTCGACTGGAAGCAAAATCTGCAGGAAGATCACGGTTTTTCGCTCGGAATTGATTACACGCCGGTGTATTTCAATTCCAGCGAGAATGGTGCTAGTGGAGAAAATGAAGCTTCCAGTGGCATGCTGCGTGTCTATGGTTCATGGGACTTGCTCGGCCGTGGCGCCAAAAATACCGGTTCTTTGGTATATAAATTCTCGCATCGACATAGCTACACGGATGTTGCGCCGCAGGGCTTTGGTTTTGATCAGGGCTACGTGGGATTGATTCAAGCACCTTTCAGCGACCAGGGGGCACGCTGGACGAATCTCTACTGGCGACAGAGGCTAAATGAAGCCAAAACTACCGTACTGGCCGGCATGCTGGACGTAACAGATTTTGTGGATGTATACGCCCTGGCCAGCCCATGGACCGGTTTCATGAATTTTGCCTTCAGTACCGGCAGCGCCTCGATCTTCATACCTAACGACGCTACGCTGGGTATCGCAGGCGGCACCATGCTAAACGACAATATGTTCCTGATCGGCGGCCTGGCCAACGCCTACACCGATTCGACCGACCCGTTTGCGACCGTCGATGATTTCTTCAGCGAGAACGAATATTTCTCCAGCATTGAAATTGGATGGACGCGTTCACAGGGGCGCATTTATCAGGACAATATGCATCTCACACTGTGGCATGTCGATGAGAGTATACCAGCAGAAACCCCCGGCGGTTGGGGCGCGGCCTTTAACTATTCCCGTTCACTGGACAACGACCGCTTCATGCCATTTATTCGCGGTGGCTATGCGCATGATGGCGGCACCCTGTTGCAAAAATCACTGAGCCTGGGCTTTGGATACAATACCTTTGAGGGCCGCGACCAGCTCGGTATCGCAGCGAACTGGGGGCAGCCCAACGAAAGTAGTTTTGGCCCGAACCTTGAAGACCAGTACGTGTTTGAGGCCTACTATCGCTGGCAGTTAACCGAACAGTTTGCGCTTACTCCCGATATCCAGTACCTGATCGATCCGGCGCTCAACCCCGATCAGGACAGCCTCTGGATTGTCGGCCTACGGGGCAGGCTGGCGTTATGATATTGACCAGCGAGAATTTAAGACTGCCAGTGTCAAGAAGTCTAAACAGGGGCTGACTTCATTCAAAGAAACAATATGTCGCTAAATGGCAACTGTTTTTGAAAATGCAATGCTATAATTTTGTTGAACGTTTATATATGTCGACTTTCATCTTTAAGCCGACAACCCAATAAATCTGAGGAGGATTAGAACAATGAAGATCATGTTTTCCATGTTGCTGGCGATGGGTTTGATGACCACGGGTGTTACAACCGCCAGTGAACAAGCCGGGCCGGTTCAAATTCTTTTTACAAACGTCAATATCTTTGATGGTAAAAGTGAAACCCTGGACATGAACACCAACGTGCTGGTCGAAAATAATCTTATCAAAAGTATTGGCTCTTCAATTACGGCGCCCGAAGCAACACAGGTCATTGACGGTGGTGGAAAAACGCTTATGCCCGGGTTCATCGACAATCATGTGCATCTGATGTTACCGGGACCGACGCTTCCGGCGATGGAAGCGAACAGCACCTGGGAAGATCTTGCAATAGCGGGTGTTGCCTCGGCCGAGATGTATCTCATGCAGGGATTCACGACAGTGCGGGACGCGGGCGGCGCAAACGCCGGCCTTCAGCGAGCAATCAACACAGGAACGATTGCCGGGCCGCGGGTCTACCCATCTGCCGCCTTTCTTGGCACCCGAGGCGGGCATGCCGATTTCGCAAATTTCACTGCTCCAGTCGGTGCGGAATCAAACTTCTCGCGCCTTAATATGGCACAGGAGGTCGACAACGTGGCGGACGTACAGAAGTTTGGACGCAACAATTTCCGCATGGGCGCCAGCCAACTGAAGTTCATGCAGTCGGGTGGCGTGGTGTCGGCGTTCGATCCGTGGCAACTTCTCGCCGGGTCACAGGCAGAAATCGAAGCCGCGGTTCAAGTCGCGAATGAGTATGGCAGCTATGTGATGGCCCATTCCTACCGTAAGGAAGCCATCATGGGCGCATTGAATGCCGGAGTGAGGTCCATTGAGCACGGGTTCATGTATGATTGTGAGATCGGCGAGTTAATGAAGGAAAAGGATGCCTACATCACAACCAATTTGACGGCGTTTGATCCGAATCTGTTCGATATTCCGGCCATTAAGGAGGTTCCGGCAAGCCTGAGAAAAGCAAAATCAGCTGCCGCAGCATTTACTGACTACCTCGACAACATGCGTCAATGTCCCGCGAAGCGTGGTCATCATACCGATTGTGTTGGCACTACTGAGGCCTGCAACATCCAGATCGCCTACGAGAAGCATCTCGGGAATGAGTTCTTCGGCGCTTATACCTCTCTTGTTGCGCTGACTTCGGTAGGCGGCGAGATCGCTGCCATGACCGGGGATTTCATGAACCCCTATCCCGAAGGCAAGCTTGGCGTAATTGAGGAGGGCGCTTATGCTGATATCCTGATCGTTGATGGCAATCCGCTTGAAGATTTCTCAGTCGTCGGTACGGGCGACAAATGGTTCGGCGCAGATCCACGTCCGGAAAGCCCGGAGACGATCCGCATTATCATGAAAGACGGGGTAATTTATAAAAATACTTTGTAGTTTTGTGGCGATCGGGCTTGTCTGTTTTTCCAGTTCAAAAGTGTTTTCTCCATAAAAATAGAGAATTATTTGATCGTTGTCATGCCGCAGGACTCCTGAGCAGATAAATACCCACGCGAAAAAACTGATGTACAATTTAGATTCGACAATTTTTATTCAATGCGAGGATTTGCTATGCAAATAGACGGCGTTTGGGCAACCGAGGTACTTGGATACCTGGGATGGGAGAGAACCGGAATAACCTTTTTGGATGATGGGAAAATGCGTGGAGGTAGCGCGGATATTTTTCACCACGGAAATTATGTTGTTGATGGACAAAAAGTGAAGATGACACTTCATTTAGCGTCTCATGGCA
>JAAELZ010000677.1 GCA_024226105.1 Pseudomonadota bacterium
TTCGATCCTAAGGCAGTATGAGAAATGGCTGCAATTTCAAGACATAATATTTTTCAGATATTGTAAACATATGCCTGATGAATTTGCTGCAATCTTGATTTTGTTATTTTATTGTATCATATCTAATAATTGCTGGTTAATGGTTGAATCCTGATGGTCAAATTTATGATCACTGTCCTTGGGATTCAACCCTCAACCTCAATCCCCAGCAAAATCCGGGACGTCCTTCATTAACTAAATATCTTGCGTTCTCCCTTCATTCATGGTATTCAACCAAACATGCCGAGATTAGCTCGCATAGACGCTCCCGGTGTGCTGCACCACGTCATCATCCGGGGGATAGAACGCAAAAAGATATTTAAGGATAAAACCGATCAGGTTAATTTTATCGATCGACTGAGTCGACTTGTGCCTGAAACCCAAACCTGCTGTTACGCTTGGGTCTTTATGACCAATCATGCTCACTTTCTATTTCGTTCCGGGCCTGGGGGAATAGCGACACTGATGCGGCGACTGTTGACCGGTTATGCTCTCTCCTTTAACCGCCGCCATAAACGTCATGGTCAGCTCTTTCAAAACCGGTATAAATCAATTATCTGTCAGGAGGATGTTTATCTAAAGCAGCTGGTACGCTATATTCATTTAAATCCGATAAGAGCGAAAATTGTCAGCGATCTTAAACAGCTGAGCCGGTATCCTTACTGCGGACATAGCGTTCTAATGGGACGCAAAAAGGCGCTCTGGCAGGATACACAATATATATTGAACTATTTTGGTAACAATACCGGAACAGCTCGCAGGCGATATTCGGCCTATGTCAAAGCTGGGATCGATCAGGGACGTAGGCCGGAACTGGTGGGTGGCGGATTGATTCGCAGCCTCGGTGGATGGTCTGAGGTTAAGAAGCTACGTTTAAAGGGAATGGACCGCTTAAAAGGTGATGAACGCATACTGGGGGATACAGATTTTGTCCAAGCCATGTTGGCCCACGCCAAGGAGCACTTTGAACGTTATTATGAACTGCAGCGGCTGGGATATGATTTAGATACTGTGGCCGAGAAAGTAGCGCTGATCTATGGCATCGATTCTGCTGAACTGTTTCGCAAGGGTCGTCAGAAACCGCGCGTTGATGCAAAGGCATTGTTTTGCTACTGGGCAGCTCGCGAATTGAAAATACCGCTGACTGATCTTGCCCGAAAACTTGAAATGACCATTTCCGGCGTCGGTTATGCCGTTCAAAGAGGCGAA
>JAAELZ010000678.1 GCA_024226105.1 Pseudomonadota bacterium
CCTTTAAATAACGACCGGTTCCCATAATCGTTCCTGTGGTGCCCATTGCACTGACAAAATGAGTAATCATGTGTTCGCTCTGCTGCCAGATTTCCGGCCCCGTCGACAGGTAGTGCGCGTCAGGATTATCCGGATTTGAAAATTGATCAAGCAAATAACCCTTTCCCTGCGTCTGCATTTTCTCACCCAGGTCCCGCGCACCCTCCATACCCTGCTCCTCACTAACCAGCACAAGTTCAGCACCATACACACTCATGGTAAGCTGGCGCTCCTCACTCATATCGGCAGGCATGATCAGTATCATTTTGTAACCCAGCATTGCCGCCACCATCGCAAGCGCAATGCCGGTATTTCCGCTGGTCGCTTCGATCAGCGTATCGCCCCGCTTAATGTCACCTCGATACTGCGCCTGAAGAATCATATTCAGGGCCGGCCGGTCTTTCACCGAACCGGCAGGGTTATTCCCCTCCAGCTTAAGCAAATACGTATTGCTATCATCCGGCACAATATTAGTCAGGCGAATTAAGGGTGTATTGCCAATGGTTGACTGGAGTGTCGGGTAGGGTTCAGGTGCTTTAATGTTCATAAAGTATTGATCAGAATCGGGAGTTATCCTTCATTCAGCCTCCAGATAGCGGATAATCAGCTGTAGTGATTGCCGGCCACGAAAATGGTTCACATCCAGGCTATAGACCACTTTTAGTGCTGTAAAACCCAGCGCGGTTCGCTTTTCTGGGGAATCCGCATGCTCCAGATAACGAAAACAGATTGCATCAATGGGGTTACGCGTTCCCTTGAGCTGTAAAACCAGCTTCAGGTGAATCTCGCCCACAAAACGACTATTGAGCACCTCAAACTTACCTTCAAATAGCGGCTCCGGGCAAGCCTGGCCCCATGGTAACAGGGTTTTAATGATCTCAGCGAAGCGTTTATTCAATTCTTCAGCGGCAAGTTCGCCATCAGTCAACAGGGTGCTGTCGGGTGGACACTTCGCCAGCGCCCGGCTAACTTCCGCGATATACGCATCACGAAATTCATCCAGATGTTCAGGCCGGATTGTCAGACCGGCAGCCATAGCGTGCCCGCCAAAACGATCTATCAATTGCGGATGCTGCGCATCAATGTTCGCCAGCACGTCGCGAATATGTACCTCCGGTATCGAGCGCGCTGAACCTTTTAGAAAATCACCCTCCCCCGGCGCAAAAACTAATACCGGCACGCC
>JAAELZ010000679.1 GCA_024226105.1 Pseudomonadota bacterium
CGTACCGCACAATTGGGCACGCTAAAATAAAACAGCACAAACGCCAGAAGCTCCAGAATAAAAGGCAAATACCCGAGCAGGGAACCCTTCAAACTATTCACAACCTCCTGATCCGAAAAAGTCGTCAGCGACCACATATACGATGACAGGGACAGACTCAACGCGATCAAAATCGGCCCCAATGTCAGCATTGTCCAATACACCAGGATGCGGTGCCCCAAAGAGCGGCCTTTTTTCACTTTCCAGATATCGTTGAATGCGTCCTCAATGGTGGCAAGCAGAGTCAGTGCGGTTACCAGTAAAAACACCAGGCCCCATATCGTTAACTGGCCGGTATTGGCACTAAATTCTTCTATATAGGAGCGTATCTGCTCACCCAGTTGCGGTACAAAATTATGATAAACAAATTCCTGAATGGCACTGGACCAGACCTGGAAAATCGGAAACAAAGACAAGGCTGAGAACACCACAGCCAAAAGGGGCACCAGTGCAAGCACGGTTGAAAAAGAGAGCGCCGATGCTTCCCGGAAATAGTGTCCTTGCGACAGGCGCCTGGGAATCGTTTTAACCACCGACAATAATTGAGTGAACAATGTGACATCAATTTTTCGCATACGGGCACCTCTATTGGCTCGGTTCCATGTAAACTTCCCCCTGGCAAATCACAAAATTCAAACGTTTGCTCAGAGGAAACTCTTTAAGGTAATAAACATGACAACTATATATCACAATCCTCGTTGTTCCAAATCCCGTGCCAGTCTCGAGATGCTGGAAGCCAAAGGCATTAATCCGACCATCGTAAAATACCTGGACACACCGCCCGACAAAACCGAACTGGCGGAAATACTGGATAAACTGGGTCTACAGGCGGAGCAAATTGTGCGCAAAGGTGAAGCACTTTTTGGCGAACTTGGCCTGGTGGACAAAAAACTCAGCAATGAGGAGTGGATTGAGGTTCTGACACAAAACCCGAAGCTCATCGAACGCCCGATTGTCGTAAACGGTAATAAAGCCGCTATCGGTCGGCCGATTGAACGCGTGATAGAAATACTTTAGAGCGTTAATTCTTTGTCATTAAATATCCTTGTGTTGTATTACAGCCGCAACGGTTCGGTAAAACAGCTCGCTTATCAGATCGCACGGGGCATTGAGTCGATTGATGGCTGTGATGCGGTGCTGCGCACCGTGCCGGCGATTTCGAACGTATGCGAAGCCACTGAAGCAGATATCCCTGAAAACGGCGATCCCTACGTAAGCCTGGACGATCTGAAACATTGTGAAGGGCTGGTGCTTGGCAGCCCGACGCGTTTTGGAAACATGGCGGCACCGCTTAAGTATTTCCTCGATCAAACCGCACCCTTATGGTTATCAGGGGAACTGATGGGCAAACCCGCCGGTGTATTTACTTCCACTTCGAGCATGCACGGCGGACAGGAGAGCACCTTGTTGAGTATGATGCTGCCCCTGATGCACCATGGCATGCTGATAATGGGGGTGCCGTTCGCGGGCTCGCCCTTAAACAGAACCACCAGCGGGGGTACGCCTTATGGCGCCAGCCACGTGGCTGGCGCAGACAACAAAAATGAATTTACCGAGGATGAGCAACAAACTGCACGCCTGTTGGGCGAACGCATCGCTCGTTGTTCACTAAAGCTGGGTAGCTAAACGCGGGCTGGAACGTGATACAGCACCTGACTTCTCCACAGGCAGCACAGCGCTGGTGTAAAAAGATACGCAAGCAGCATAAAACCATCGGTTATGTCGCCACTATGGGTGCGCTACACCCGGGCCATATTAGCCTGATAGACCGGGCACGCGCTGAAAACGATGTCTCCATTGCCAGTATATTCGTCAACCCGCTTCAATTTAATAAAGCGAAAGACCTGGAAAAATACCCGCGAGATGAAGCCAGTGATATCAAGCAACTGGAAATCGCTGGCGTAACCGCTGTTTTTACCGGTACGCCTGAAGCTTTTCTGGGGGAAGCTCGCAATAAAACCACTCAGGAACTCACCGACCCCGGAATTTATGCCAAAGGCCTGGAAGGTGCGCACCGGCCGGGGCATTTTGCGGGCGTACGCGAGGTGGTTTCACGTCTGTTCAGTTTTGTCGGCCCCTGCCGTTCTTATTTCGGAGAAAAAGATTATCAGCAGGTGCAGATCATCAGGCAACTGGCAGAAACACTGCCCGGCATTGAAATAATCCCCTGCCCCACGTTGCGTGAGTGCAGCGGGCTGGCAAGATCTTCCAGAAATTTGCGCTTGTCGGAGCAGGGCAAACACCAGGCCGGCATCATTTTTTCGGCAATGCAAGCCGCCAATGCACTATGGGAAAGCGGTGTGCGCACGCCCCGGCTGCTGCAGAGCGCTATGCTGGGGGTGCTGAATGAGGGTAAAATTGAACTTGAATATGCCGAGTTGCGCGACCCGATCAACTGGACAGGTAAGCAGCCTGAGAGTGATCTGAAGCAGGCGCGCGTTTTCGTTGCCGGAAATATAGAGGGAGTGCGCCTGATTGACAACATGGCGCTCAGCGCTGGAAATCAGGCATGAACATCTGGGTTGATGCCGACGCATGTCCGGGCGCAATCAAAGAGATCTTATTTCGTGTATCCGAACGCACGCAACTGCCGCTAACCCTGGTCGCAAACCATGCAATACGTACTCCAGCGTCAAAGCTGATCAAGTTCATCCAGGTACCACAGGGCTTTGATGTGGCAGATAATGAGATTGTCAAACGCCTGAGCCCCGGTGATATCGTCATTACGGCAGATATCCCCCTCGCCGCAGAAGTTATCGACAAAGGTGGCCGGGCGCTCAATCCACGTGGCGAGCTTTACACCACCGAGAACATCAAAGCCCGTCTCAATATGCGGGATTTCATGGATTCACTTCGTTCCAGCGGTGTGAATACCGGCGGGCCGCCACCATTGGGGCCAAAAGATCAACAAGCTTTCGCAAATCAACTGGATAGAATAGTAACACGACACTTAAACAACAAAAAACGAGACGAAGCGAACAAGTTTCACCATAAATAAAACAGTATTACCCGCTATCGATGGTTATACGCTGGCGACCATCTAGTACTTTTTGTAAAGCAGTTCTTAGATTCAGGAAGAGGAATATCTGCATAAGCTACCGCCTTACTATTTCAATCGTGTCTAACCCTATTGTATTTACTATTGATTTGTATTTTTTATGCTTGTAGAATCATCGAAGGTTTTTATGCTCCTGAAAAATATGTGCAACGAAAAGATTGCTAGCCAGAAGACAGCAGTAGAAGTCGATTCTTCTAAACCCAGGAAAGAACGGCGCCGTACGCTACGCACAATATTAGCTGGAGGCATTTTGGTTTCCGGCTCTCAGGCGGTGCCACGTACCTGGACAAAACCGATGGTGGAGAGCATTATTCTACCCGTGCACGCGCAGACCACCGAAGCGGACAACGAGCCCATTGATTGTACCACTCCTGCCGGCTGCTATTCACTAACAGAAGAAGGATTCGGCCCGTATATTATTTGGGATGGCGGCTTAGTCAATGAAAACGTTGAGCAGCGTAACGGATCTTGTGACGGGCAGGTAGAGCTGGTAATTTCCCGGCTTGTACTAGCACCCGATGAGGAATCGGCAAAAATTCTATGCGACCCTGATGCAAACCCTGACGATCTAAACCTTAGCGATTTTACCGCCGTTGGAGTACCCTGCCGATTCTGGGATTGTAATCTAAATGATGACTAAGTGCTGCGTACAGCATTTTTAGCTCCAGCAAAAACAGAACTATAAATAGCTCGGCCGCAAGCGACCAAGTTGTTTATGCCCCCTTTAACGCGCCTGGTATTCGACCTGCCGGCCACTGAACGGGCCTGAGCTAAAAAACAAGCTTTGCTCAGGAAAATCGCTGCGAAACAGCCGCCAGTTCATCCAGCTTTTTCAGCGCATTCCCGCTGCGTAAGGTCTCCTGAGCAAGTCTGACACCGTTGCCCAGGCTATCAGCCAGATCACCCGCATACAGCGTCGCTCCGGCATTGAGCGCGATCATATCAAAAGCCGGTCCGGGCTCACCTGCCAGCGCGCTGCGAATCAGCCTCAGGCTTTGCGCAGCATCCTCGATAATCAACGAATCCAGCGATTGCGGCACAATGCCAAATTCCTCGGGGCCAATGGTGTAGGTCGAAACCCCGCCATCTTTAAATTCTGCAACCGAGGTGGTGGTGGCGAGCGATATTTCGTCAAGGCCGTCGTCTGAATGCACGACCAGAGCGTGTTGGCTTCCCAGGCGGCCTAATACTTCCGCCATCGGTTTTACCCAGTGCTGAGAGAATACGCCCGTTAACTGGTGGGTTGCACGCGCCGGATTGGTAATTGGCCCCAGCAGGTTGAATACAGTTCTCACTGCAATCTCCTTGCGCGTAGCGATGGCGTATTTCATCGCCGAATGGTGCATCGGTGCAAACATAAACCCGATGCCCACTTCGTTTATACACTCTGCAACCTGTTGCGGGTTGATGGAAATATTCACCCCGGCCGCTTCCAGTAAATCTGCACTGCCGGAATTGCCCGATGCCGCACGGTTGCCATGTTTTGCCACCGTACCCCCCGCCGCCGCCACAACAAATGAGCTTGCGGTGGAAACGTTGAACAGTTTTGCACCATCACCACCCGTACCCACCGAATCGATGATTTTCTCAGCCTGGATATCCACCGGTGCCGCCAGATTTCGCATAATACTTGCGGCGCCTACTATTTCATCCACCGTTTCACCCTTGATGGCCAGCGCAACCAGGAACGCGCTGATTTGTGAAGCGGTCGCATCCCCGCCCATAATCGCTGACATAACCTCCTGCATTTCGTTTTGCTCAAGATCGTTTCCCTGCATCAGGGATTTAATGGCGGCTTGTATGTTCATGTTGGATAGTCGTTGTGAAAATCTATTAATGTGAAAATCTATTAAAAAGGCGAAGGTATCATACCCGAATAAAATGAATTATGATTGGCGCTCGCATAATGTCAAGCAAATAAGAAACCTCTATGAGAAATGGCTTCCGGAATTAAACCATTATTGTCCATCCGCGACCTCGAGGTTGAATTTGAAGTGCATGGAACAACAGTGGACGCCGTTCGGGGCGTATCCTTTGATATCTACCCCGGCACCTCGGTTGCACTGGTGGGCGAATCAGGCTCCGGTAAGTCGGTAATTGCGCGTACCTTAATGGGATTGCTGGCCAGCAATGGCCGCATAAAAGGCGGACAGATTCTGCTCAACCAGTCCGACAACGGTGATGGAATTGATATCGCCGCTCAGGATCAGGATAGCAAAGTCATGCAGTCCATTCGCGGCGGCACGATTTCAATGATTTTTCAGGAACCGATGGTTTCGCTCTCCCCTGTGCATACTATCAGTGACCAGATTTGTGAAGCACTGATGATTCACCGTGATGTCAGCGAGCAGGAAGGTGAAGACCTGACTCTGGAGATGCTGAAACTGGTCGGTTTTCGTAACGCCACTGAAATGATGAGCGCCTACCCCTTTGAACTATCCGGGGGTATGCGGCAGCGCGCCATGATTGCAATGGCTCTGGTCTGTCACCCGTCGCTGTTAATCGCTGACGAACCGACTACCGCACTTGATGTAACCATTCAGGCTCAGATTCTGGAGCTGATCGCATCGCTGCAAAAGAAACTCAATATGGCAGTGCTGATGATCACCCATGATCTCGGTGTTGTTGCCAACGTTGCCGAACATGTCGTGGTACTTTACCAGGGACAGGTAATGGAGCGGGGCTCGGTAGAACAACTCTACCGCAACCCCGGCCACCGTTATACCCGTTCATTGATGGATGCCGTTCCGCGTTTTGATATGGGGCCGGACGAACGCCTGACCCCTATAAGGGAAATCAAACCCAAAATCGGCTCAATGCTTAAGCAAAAGTCGGCTGATGAGCACGCCAACCCGGATATCATTACGGTCAAAAACGTAAGCAAAACCTTCACCTTGCGCAGTAGCAACTGGTCACTGAGAAGCCGTACACGAACCATCAATGCTGTGGATGACGTTTCGTTTAATTTGCGTCGGGGAGAGAGCCTGGGACTGGTGGGTGAAAGCGGCAGTGGTAAAACCACACTGGCAAAAATGGTGGCACGGGCTTTCAGTCCGGATCAGGGTGACATCCACTTTTATTCCCGCGACCAGGAGTATGACGTTAATAATCTGGATGATGAGGCCTTGCTGGATTACCGGCGACGGGCTCAATATATATTCCAGGACCCGGTAGGCTCGCTCAATCCGCGCATGACCATATTCGACATCATCCGTGAACCGCTGGTGATTCATAAACTCGGTGACCGTGATCAGCAAATTGAAATGGTCAAAGAACTCATGGAACTGGTGGGGCTTGATACCCGTTTTTTACGCCGCTATCCGCATAGTTTTTCCGGCGGCCAGAGACAGCGCATCGGTATCGCCAGGGCGCTGGCCCTGCAA
>JAAELZ010000680.1 GCA_024226105.1 Pseudomonadota bacterium
GGTTCGAATTGGTCATCTGATTGAACATAAAAATAAACTGTGGCGCGTGCTCAAGAAAAACCACGTAAAACCCGGCAAGGGCGGCGCCTTCGTCCAGCTTGAGATGAAGTCGCTTGACGGTACCAAATTGAACGAACGATTTCGCTCTGAAGACAAGGTTGAAAAAGCTCACGTCGAGCCGCGAAAAATGCAATTTTTATACCAGGAAGGCGATGGCTACATTTTCATGGATCTGGAAAGCTATGAGCAGACAACGATCCTCGCTGAAGACCTGGGTGACCAGACCCTGTATTTACTGCCGAACACTGATGTTCAGGTGAATTTTAATAACGAGGAGCCGATTGGTGTGGATTTGCCCAATAACGTCGTCCTGCAGGTAGTCGAAACCGAAGTCGCCATCAAGGGCCAGACGGCCACCAGTAGTGGCAAACCCGCCGTACTGGAAACCGGCCTGAAAGTAACCGTCCCACAATTTGTGAATGTGGATGAGCGGGTCAAGGTGAATACCGAGACCGGCTTGTATGTGGAGCGTGCAGAGTAGACAATTACGCCCCATTTTTCCCGCCCTTTGTTAAAGAGGGTGTCGCAAAAGCTCCCCTCTTTCGCAAAGAGGGGTTGGGGGAGATTTAGCGGTATTGAAATAATACTTAAACTGATCAGAGCACTAATCACCGCAAATCCCCCTCTATCCCCCTTTGTTAAAGGGGGAAGTCTGTTACCTTATTTTTGAGTACTAATAAAATGCCCATTGCCGAAGAAATTTTTAAAGCCTACGACATCCGCGGTATCGTGGATGAATCATTAACCGTTGAAACCGTTACCCTGATCGGCCGCGCTTTGGGCAGTATCGCGCAGGAAGCCGGGGTTAAAAGCATGGTGATCGGGCGTGACGGGCGTTTGTCCGGGCCAAAATTTGCTGAAGCGCTGGCCAGCGGCATGCTCTCAAGTGGCATTGATGTAATCGATATTGGCCGGGTGCCCACGCCGGTATTGTATTTTGCGACTTACGAACTCGGCACGGGTTCCGGCGTAGAAATCACAGGTAGCCACAACCCACCTGAATACAACGGCCTGAAAATGATGATTGACGGCGTGACGCTGTCAGGAGAGCAGATACAGCTCGTCAAGCAGCGCATCCTCAACCGCGATTTCAAAACTGGAGAAGGCACCTTAAAACACCTTGAGATGCTCGATAAATATGCCCGGCGCATCGTCTCAGACATAAGTCTTGCGCGCCCCATGAAAGTCGTCATCGATTGTGGTAATGGTGTGGCCGGGGCCATTGCAACGGATATTTTCAGGGGTATAGGCTGTGAAGTAACCGAACTGTTTTGCGAGGTCGACGGCACCTTTCCCAACCATCACCCCGATCCCAGCCAGGCTGAAAACCTGGTTGACCTGATCAAGGCCGTCCAGGACACAAACAGCGAGTTTGGCATGGCCTTTGACGGCGATGGCGATCGCCTTGGTATTGTCACCAAAGAGGGCGATATCATCTGGCCCGACCGGCAGATGATCTTGTTCGCGCGTGATGTATTGAGCCGTAACCCCGGCGCAGAAGTGATTTTTGATGTTAAATGCACGCGTACCCTGCCCACCGCGATTGAGGCCGCGGGTGGCAAAGCCACGATGTGGAAAACCGGGCATTCCTTTATAAAAAGCAAGCTCAAGGAATCCGGCGCGGCCCTGGCCGGCGAAATGAGCGGCCACATCTTTTTTAAAGAGCGCTGGTACGGATTTGACGATGGCATCTATGCGGGTGTTCGCCTGTGTGAACTGCTATCACGTATGGAACAGGCCCCGAGCGAGGTATTTGCGGCCTTGCCGGACACGGTCAACACGCCCGAACTGCGCCTTAAGTTTGAAGAGGGAGAACACTACAAGTTCATCGAAAAACTTCAGGAAAATGCCGATTTTAAGGCCGGCACGGTGCACACCATGGATGGCCTGCGCGTTGATTTTGACGGTGGCTTTGGCCTGGTGCGCGCATCAAACACCACCCCGATGCTCATCATGCGCTTTGAGGCCGATGATGAAGCGATGCTCAAGGATATTCAGGAGCAATTTCGCGCAGTGTTGCTCAAGACCGACCCGGCGGTTAAATTACCGTTTTAACCTGAGCAGAGACCACGACCAAAAATTGGAGCCGGGGCTCTGGCCCCGGTATTTATGATTTTTTGGCGGAACTGAAGTCCTGCTTCCTTAGGGATTTAGAGGCTTTAGAAACACCACCTTATTAGCCTGGCTCCTCTGGTTCTTGCGTAAGCGAATCAGGCTTTGCTTCAATGCCCGACCAGACCAGCCAGCAGATTCCGACACCAGGGCCTGCTGCAATTCCTGCCATATCACCTCGTCCTCAAGCGGCATCGAAAGCCCGCTAGTAACCAGCCAGGTATTCGTTGTCGACCAGGCCAGGCTGACCTCGTTTTGTCGGCAGGCTTTAATTGCCCGTTTAAACTGAGCCGGTTCGCTGTTAAACCGTGCCACGCGGTACGCCTTTACACGCGGCCATAACCACCAAAGAAGAGCGATCAAGGTCAGCAGAAAAAATGCGATCAGCCCTATAGTAAAACGACTTTTCTGCCTCCCTTCTTGCGGGGTTTCTCCAGCTGCTTTTGCAAGCGGATCCGGGAAAACCTCAATTTGCCTGGGTTCAAACTGATATTGCTCCAGTTTTTCGCTCTTTGGGTTCCACCAGGAGAGTTCTCCACCTGGCAGTGTATATCGCCCCTCGCGCTTGAACAGGTAGGATACCTGCTCCTGACGAGATCCGCTCAGTGTTCCACGGTCGGTTTTGTCTTCCACCAACGGCGCCTTCGGGAGTTGATCAATACCGTCCACAGCCTGATTGGGCGCCGCCGGCAGGGCAATCCCTGAAACATCTTCGGCACGAACAATGATGGTTCGCGTCAGCGCCTCCCCAACCTTGAACTCAGCCTGATCGGGCTGCCATTGCTCCTCAACTGTCAGGTCTGAAGAGGTCACCACCGGCCGGGAGGGGTCAGCACCGGGCGGCAAACTTAGCCGTATACGCAGTGCCTCAGTTTTCAGGTCAAAGCTGGCCACGGGCTGCCCGTATCCTGCACTGGCACTAAAATGAACATCAAAGGGAGGAATTTCCATATCGCCTTCGCGCTGCGCAAACAGGGACAGGTCATATCGCAACACCTGCCACCGCTCCCCTTCGATCTGCTCCGTCAGTTTCAAGGTAGAGCTATCCGTTTGAATCAACACGCCGCCGCTGATCTGCGGTAAATCGAATCGCTGGCCTGAAAAACTGAAACCGTCTGTTTTAATGTCCAGGTGTACCAGCACGCGCTGACCGACCCACAAGGTCTTTTGGGTATCGATAGAAATGCCTGTCCGCCCGCCCGGAGCCGCCCAGGCACTGCTTGAAACAAGCAAAAGAAGCAACAAAAAGCGGCCTGTCATTGCGTTATTTCCTGTTGCGTATCCGCCGCCAGTTGTGCCCTGAATTTCGCTTTCAGAAACACGGATGGCGAGGTGTGTGACTTTCTCAACCACAAGGCACGCAGTTCCTGGTCAGAAAGGCTTTGTTCTGCTTCTGTTGTCACTTCATCCTGGTTATTTTTGTTCGAGCTGTCTAAATCATATACCACATCATCTGCGCCAATTTCAGTCGCTTTACCACGATCATCATTGTCGAACTCAAGCGCCTCCTTTCTGGCCAGCGCTATGGCCCGATTTTGTTCCGCCTCTGTCCACCCGGGGCGTTCGGCCAGAGCACGATCAAACGAAATAATCGCTTCGGCATAGTGACCCGCCATCAGCCGCGCGGTTCCCAGGTTGTAACCGCCTTCGGGCGTATTAACCCGCCCGAAGGCCGAAGCCGCCATTTCAAACTCACCAGCACGAAAATACGCGCTGCCGATTCGCATTGGATGCTGATAATACGTCGCAGCCTTATCAAACTCTCCATTCTCAAAGGCACGTTGCCCCTGTTGGGCGGGTGTACGCCAGAGATCGTTCCAGCGACTTTTTAGCCCGCTTTCGGCCAGCCCTTCTGGCGCCAGCAACAGTAAAAACAGCCCTGACAACACGGCTCTCAGTCGGACCATCGAACCACCCAACCCTGTCGAAACCAGAATAACCCCAGCAAAACCATCAACGGTAAAAGATAGTAGCCTGCATCCCGCCAACGCGCACCGGCCTGGTCTGAAACATCCCGTAGATTGCGCGTCAGGCGCCGGTTAATCGCATCCACGTCCTGATCATCGACGCTGATAAGTTCAAGTTCACCGCCCAGAGCATCGGCCGCAGCCTTCATATTCGCTTCGTCCAGGGCGGGGGCAGCTGGCGTACCGGGCAGGGGAATGACCTCTGCGCCCGCCGCGATCGCCCATAATTCAGCTGCCACGCGCTCGTTCCGGCCTGATTTCAGTTCGTCCATCTGTAACGGCTCAACCGAATCTGCCAATACCAGCAGCGTGCCGGAATTCCCGTCAATTTTAATAAGCTCATTCGCCAGCTCAACCGCCCGCGGTAAATCTTCACCTGCGACCGGCATCACCTCCGGCGTCAGTTCGCGCGCAAAATCCACGATCAATGCGTGATCGCGGGTAAAAGGCATAACACGATGCGCGCTGCCGGCGTAGGCGATTAATGCGGCACGTGTGTCCGGGCGGCGCTTGAGAAGCCGGTCGATTTTATCAACC
>JAAELZ010000681.1 GCA_024226105.1 Pseudomonadota bacterium
ATCAACCTGGCCCTGGAAACTGCCAGCGATTCATTGGACGGTACGAACCTGAGCGATTTTTCTGACATAAAACTGCATTATCTTGATGGCCATATACAGCTGGAGATCTGGCGTGATCTGCCCGCTGACAACAGATTACTCCCGGAACCGTCTTCCGAGGAGCTCATTCGAAAGTTACTAATGAAAACAGAATACATAAGCGGGGTTGATTTTGTATATCGCCATACAGGCAAATGCAGTACATTTTGACAATCAACTAAAGTCGTATATCGATATACCCTGCATTGCGCTAAGTTAGCCTGCAACATAACTTGATATAAGTCATCGCTATATGCTTAAAGATATGGTTTATTATCTTACTATTAATAACCTCCAACACTATCGAGCGAAACCATGCAGTACAAAAACATTCTAGTCTATCTTGATCAGGGCGCATCCAACAAAGAACGCGTCAATACCGCGATAGCCATCGCCACCGAACATAACGCGCAGCTGACCGGCGTGGTGGTTAATGCACTGCCCAATTCCAGTATTCTCAGCCGCCTGGGAATAGGCAAGGGAGATGCCCTGATGGAACAGGCCCGTGTTGATGCACAGGTTGTAATTGAGCGCTTTGAGCAACAAACAGATAAAGCCGGAGTGAAAGCTGATACCCGTGTTATCGAATGCCTGGAAGGAAAAGCACCTGAGAAACTCGCACGCATGGCGCGAATTTTTGATCTGAGCATTATGCGTCAGGCGAACCCGGACAAACCAAATGCTTCATTCATCGCGGAGCTGTCCGAAGAGGTCATGTTCTCATCAGGTCGTCCAGTATTTTTTATGCCGTATATTGGCGCGCACAATATTCCATGCAAAAATGGTCTGGTCGCCTGGGATGGAAGCAAAGCCGCAACGCGCGCAATACATGACGCCCTGCCGATACTGGAAATGATGGACAAGGTTGTAATTCTGATCGTTGATGCCGATAAAATCGAGCACTATACAGAATCAAAACCCGGAGAAGAGCTTTCACGCCACCTCAGCGCCCACGGCGTTAACAATTCTATCAGTCGCATTCCGAAAGGCGATGCAAGCACATCTACCGTGATCCTCAACGAACTATCCGATACCGGTGCTGATATTCTGATCATGGGGGGTTATGGCACACCCAAATTGCGCGAAGTGATGCTGGGCGGCGTAACACGTACCCTGTTCGAGTGCATGACCGTACCGGTATTTATGTCGCATTAAATGGAACTGGACTTTCAGTTCCGCTTCCTTATCTCCCCTCTTTGACAAGGAGGGGCTGGTGGAGGTTTTAATGCGCAAAAGCAAATCCCCCTCCCTCCTCCTTTGTTAAAGGGGGAGCTTTACACACCTACTGCATTTCCAACCCATCCAGCCGCTGTAAAATCTTCGCACACCCGGTTTCAATGAAATAGTGTTGTGCGCACAGCGCTCTACCGGCCCGCCCCATCGAGTCGCGCAGCTCAACATCTCCGGCTAAACGTATCAGCGCGTCCAGCCAGGCCTGTTCACTGTCAGCAAGAAACCCTGTTTTACCCGGGATAACCATATCAGACTGCACCCCCGTCGAGGAGGCGATGACCGGCAGGCCTGCGGCCATGTATTGCAGCGTTTTAAGGCCGCATTTACCACGCGTAAA
>JAAELZ010000682.1 GCA_024226105.1 Pseudomonadota bacterium
CCTGTCTGGTTTTGGCCTGTCTGGTTTTGGCCTGCCTGGTTTTGAAATCTGCTAAGGTCAGGATGTTTCTCCCGATTACGTAATATAATACCCATCCCAAACGGGCGAGTCCATTCACCTGTTCAAAATTTTTGTAAAGCAATTGTAAAAGATGAACACAGTATTAAAAAAGCCGGTTCTTCCGGAACCGTCTACGGATAATCCGGAGTTATGGACTACGCTGGCGTTGGAGTACCTGGACCAGGGGGTCACGGTTTTTGATCAGAAGCTGCGCCTGGTCGCCTGGAACCAACGCGTCAAAGAATTACTGGACCTGCCCGAAGAGTTCTTTCAACGGCATGTCTCGCTTGAATCCATGTTCCGCTACAACGCCCGGCGCGACGAATATGGTGAGGGGGATATTGATGCACAGGTCACCGAACGCGTAAAACTGGCGCGCACCTTTAAACCGCACTATTTTGAGCGCTCACGCCCGGATGGAACGGTCATCGAAATTCGCGGCACCCCCCTGCCGGATCGGCGGGGATTTGTGACAACCTATACCGATATCACTGAACGAAAATTAACCGAACAACAACTGGAGCAACGTGTTGAACGACGCACCCAGGCTCTGCGCGAAGAAAGTGAAGCGCACCAGGCGACCGCTCTGGCGCTGCGTCAAAATGAAATCTGGATTCGCAAAATTACCGATGCGGTACCGGTGCTTATCGCGTACGTCAACGCCGATCTGAAATATCAGTTCGCCAACAAAAAACACCTTGAATGGTTTAACCTGAATCCTGAAAAGCTGATTAATTCCAGCATTTATGAACAGGTCGAAAAGCATAATCGGGCGAAATTTCACCGCGATATTAGCAGCGTATTGAAAGGCCAACTGGTCAGCAACGAATACGCCCTGACCGGTCAGTATTCAAAAACCCGCGAAATTGCCATAACCTTCGTGCCCCATCAGGATGAATCCGGCGAGATCCAGGGGTTTTTCTTTCTCGGCCAGGACATGACCGAGCACAACCTCAGCCAGCGGCAACTTTCCGAATCGCATAAAATGCAGGCGCTGGGGCAAATGACCGGCGGTATCGCTCATGATTTCAATAATTTGCTGACCATTATTCTCGGCAACCTGTCCCTGCTGGACGCACCTGAAGTTGATGAAAGCGAGATTCGTGAAATCGGCCAGGCCTGCCGTCGGGCGTCACGCCGGGGCAGTGAACTGATACAACGCCTGCTTTCTTTTTCACGCCGTCAGTCTTTGAACCCTCTGCCGACTAATATCAATGCGCTCATTGAAGAAATCAAGGTATTGCTGGAACGCACGCTTGGCGAGAATATTCATGTTGCCACCGATCTGGACCCCGATAACCCGACCGCCCTGGTCGACGCAAATCAACTGGAAACCAGTTTGCTGAATCTGGCGCTGAATGCCCGGGATGCCATGCCGTCCGGAGGCACGCTGACCATCACTACACGACAATCCACCCCGCACCGGGAACTTTCGGGCGAAGCTCTGATGCTCAGCGTCAGTGACGAAGGAACGGGTATGAGCCAAAGCACCCTGGCGCGGGTTTTCGAGCCCTTTTTCAGCACCAAGGCTAAAGGCTCTGGAACGGGTCTGGGCTTGAGTATGGTTTACGGCTTTGTGAAGCAATCCGGTGGGCACATTGAGGTACTTTCACGATTGCAAAAAGGCAGTTGCATAAAAATATTTCTACCGGCTGATTCTTCCTTGAAAGTCGAACCCGCCTCAGGCCGGGAAACCGCAGTCGCAGGCACTACCACCGCGCGTATTTTGCTGGCAGAAGATGATGCCGATGTGCGTGACTACGTATCCCGTGCCTTACAACGCCTCGGATATGACATAAATAGCGTCAATACCGGCGACGCGGCATTGCAGGC
>JAAELZ010000683.1 GCA_024226105.1 Pseudomonadota bacterium
CGAATCCAGTCGGGCATGCCGGTAACAAACAAATGGTGAACCCAGACTTCACCGGAAACCAGCACGATGCCACCGATACCACCGTATACCACGACCTTGTAATTGAACACCATGTTCTTGCAGAAGGTGGCAACAATTTCGAAAATGATCGCGAAGAATGGCAGAAAAATAACGTAAACAGCCGGGTGGGAATAAAACCAGAATAAATTCTGATAGGTGAGCACGTCACCACCCGTGGTGGTATCGAAGAAATTCGTACCCAGATATTTATCAAAAGCGATTAATAAAACGGCGGTACCCAGTACCGGGACAAAAATCAGCTGAATCACAAATGCAGCGACGGTTGCCCAGACAAAAATATTCAGCTGGTTCCAGCCCATGCCCGGGGCCCGCATGAAAGATACGGTAGTAAGAAAGTTGACCCCGGCAATAATGGAAGCGAAACCGATTAATAACACGGTGAATGTATACAATGCCGTATTGCCCGTCGTAATCACCGAATACGGAGGATAACCCGTCCACATCACATCCGGTGGATCAGGCACTACAAATGTCAGCAACGCCAGGACGATGCCCATGAAGAACAACCAGACGCTGAATGCATTCAGGCGGGGGAAAGCGACATCTTTCGCACCTATCATCAGCGGTATGAAATAGTTCGCCATGAAACCGGTGAGGGCCGGAATTTGAAAGCCGAGTATCATCGCGGCCCCGTGAAAGTAAAGCCAGACGTTATAGGTGGTGGGATCATCGGTGATGGTTGGACCAATGTAAGTCAGCTCAGCCCGGATGAGAAGGGCCATGATTCCTGCGATACAAAACGCGGCAATGGACCCGATAAGATATAAAATTCCGACCCGCTTGTGATCGGTGGTAAATATCCACTCGTTAAGAACTTTACCCATAGCTGTCAAACCCCCTGCTCAATATTTTTATCGGTTACCGTTACCATGGCATCTCCAGTGGCGTTGTTCTTTTTCCGAGATAGCCTGCTTTCTTCCTGCGAGTACCATTGGTTGAATTCAGCAGGCAGCATAACTTCGACGCGCCCGATCATATACGAGTGCATGATGCCGCAATATTCGGTACAGGTGACCAGGTTATCCTTGTCGCCTATGTCTTCTTCTTTCGGGTAGAACCATAGATAGGTTACACGCCCGGGCATGGAATCCTCTTTCACCCGGTAGCGGGGCAAAAAGTGGCTATGAATCGTATCCCGGCTTGTCATTCTAAGCATGATGGGTTTGCCAGCCGGTACCCTTAATATATTTTGGGCTTGCACTCCGTTGGGATAGGTATAGTCCCAGCTGTACATGCCACTTTCCAGCTTGATCTCCATTCGGTCTGCGGGTACCTCGCGAAACTTGTTCCACAACTGCCAGCCCTTGGCAGCGAGATAGAAATCGTCGGCCATGAAGATGAAGGCAGGAATCAATGCCCAGCCCACAGCCTGCACCGCGCTGAACCTGGGCCC
>JAAELZ010000684.1 GCA_024226105.1 Pseudomonadota bacterium
AACAGTGCTGAAACTGGCGTTTTCTGACCGCTTGGCCTATTGCCGAAATGAAGGGTTTAGAACTCCAAAAACCACCTTACCATTCAGTATGTTAGGCGATTTTTTTGGTCGAGAAAACAAAATGGTGCAGCATAGTTGACAAAATAGAAAATCTTCTCCGCTGTAACTGCCTGTTTCTAGTGGTAAAACATCGCACAGCTTTTTTCAAGAGGCGATTCCCCATCGAGGAATTGAATTGACGCATTGCTATTACGGCAGTGAGTACCAACTGCCGCGCCCACTACCATGCATGACGAGGTGGTTTTTCTCAATAAGAGAGCGAAAATGCTCTTTAAGCGTGTTGCGGCTTACGCCCGTTAGCTTGACCATATCACCCATGGTGACGCGGCCATGTTCCCGTGCCTGATCAAGAATTTGAATAGAAAGTTCTGGCAAAGCCGAAAGGACTATTTTTTCGCGTTCGACCTTTTTAGCCAAATTGCGCATTTGCGCCAATAGAGCGCGTAAAAAGAAAACCACCCAGGGCTGCCAGCTGGGGTCATCTGTACGAATTGTTCCCTGTGTTTGGCGCAGAGCTAAATAATACCATTTAGCATTCAATAGATGAGTTTATCCATGGGAATGATGTGATGGACAGGACGGTTTCCGGGGTATCTGCATAGTGGTTCATGGCTTCACAAAGTCTGTTTTCCACGGCCTTCATGCTATCAAACACGGTGTTTCCGAAGAACTTTTCCCGCATGTCGTCCCACATGTTTTCTGACGGGTTTAGCTCTGGCGAATAAGGCGGAAGCCTTTGAATTATCATGTTTTCCGGCACGTCCATTGCCCCGTCTTTGTGGCAAGGCGCACCATCCATGACCATCAAAATAAAATCATCGGGGAACTCCTTTCGCACATGCCGCAGGAAGTATGTCATGCAATAGCCGTCCATGGCGGGCAGAATAAGGTGGCTTGATGCGCCATCTTGCGGACAAAAGGCACCATAAGCGTATGTGTATTCCCGCACAATTTGCTTGCCAACGACAGGCCTTATACCCGCTCTAACCCAGCATCTGCGCGGATCATTGATGCGCCCGAACCGGGCTTCATCCTGGAAGAAAATTCGCAAAGGGCGGCCTGCCGCCTGCGCCTTTTCATAAGCCTGACGGGCCATATCAGGCCAGTTTTTTAAAAGCGGCTTGAACCTCTTTGTCTGCTTTGGGGTGGCCGGGGCGTGGCTGAATTTTTCTCCAGCCGTGACGGTGTAAAAGGCGATACGTCGTAGAAAGAGGAATATCTTTGCCGAGCCTTGCACAGTGCGCTTTATGCACAAATCCTATTTCCATTATTCCGCCGGCATCTCCGCTTTCAATAAATGGCTTTAAGAAATCAGATTCTTCCGCAGGGATCATA
>JAAELZ010000685.1 GCA_024226105.1 Pseudomonadota bacterium
ATCGCCTCACCACCGTGTTCCACCGCATCGGAGGCTTTTTTCTTCATCGCCTCACCACCGTGTTCCGTTGCGTCGGAGGCTTTTTTCTTCATCGCCTCACCACCGTGTTCCGCCGCATCGGAGGCTTTTTTCTTCATCGCCTCACCACCATGTTCAGCGGCCTGTGTCTCAAGACCAGGTACTTTCTTTTTCATCGCTGTACCGCCATGCTCCTGGGCCAGGGCTGTTAAAGGCAGCAACAACATCAGGATAAACAGTTTTTTCATTTTTGCACTCCGAAAGGTTAAACAATAAAGTAGGGATTATCCACGAATCAGGGTTTTGGCACACCCATATTTCGACGACTAAATGGCTCCGTGAACCAGGCCTTGAAAGACAGGGTTAATTCACGTGCCTCAGGCAGGCCTATCGAGTCTTCGGGCAATTGTCCTTTTGCATCTCGTGGCACCTGGTTATAGGTTCGAAACAGGGGATCCCAGAAGCTAAATATGGTAGAAAAATTGGCATCTCCATACTTTCGATCCACCACGTGATGAGAAGTATGGAAACGTGGCGTCACGATGAAACGAGAAAAATAACGCTCGACACGGTCTGGTAGATCAATATTACTATGATGAAATTGAGCGCATACGCTGATCAAGCCTTCGAATAAAAACCAGGCGATCGATGTCGGCCCCCAGACGAGTACCCACAGTGCTTTGGCTACAGAGGATAAAACAAGCTCACCGGGATGAAAACGCAGTGCCGTGGTTACATCCATTTCGTTATCGGCGTGATGCGCTTTGTGGAATCGCCACAGGAAGGGTATCCGATGATTTGCGCGATGCCAGAAATAGTCAAAAGCGTCAAGCATGATCAGTGAAAGCATGATCTCCAGCCAGCCATTGAGCCCCAGCCAGCGCGAGATGCCCCAGCCCTGTTGCTCTATGTAAACCACCCATAAAAGAAAAGGCACATAGATAAAGACACGAATCAATACGGTATTAAATACCGCAACAGATCCATGAAAGAAGATTCTGTGCGAGCGACTATCCTGCCATTCCCTGGCAGGCAACAGCGACTCGAGCACAATAAAAAACAAGAGGCCACTTATGAAAATTGCCAGGCGGCCACTATCCAGATCCAGATTCATAATACAAATTCTTCGGTATTTACGGTTTCATGCCTGTTGGGGTTGGGGATACTTCCCGGTTAATTTTTCCGCCAGACAATCTCCACGCTATGACCTTTTTGGTTGTATTAAGTTCAAGCTTGCATGCCTTTAAAGCGGGGCGTTTCGGTCTAGTTTAATGAACGTGAGAATAAACACAACACCTGCCAAATTCAACCAGAGACAAACGATTAAAAAAACTACCCGTAACTCGGCAAGCGTAGTCACGGCTGGCAAAGACTCTAACGCCGTATGGGAAACTAATGAGCGATGGAGTAAATACATGGTTGGTATCACTTCAGACAGCGATATTTTGGTGGCGAAGCGAACCAAGCTTAAATATCCGATCCTGAATGTTTTTAAAACAGTCTCTGATATCATTCAGGCATCATTCAATGCAGGAAAGCGTTTATGCGGCACGATGTCACATTTCCGGTACTACCCGATTTATCAACAATTGATTTTTCGCGCACCACAGATTTGCAGAACCTTGCCCGGGAACGAATTCACCACCTGTTTGGTGGAAACGAAGATGCCTGTATCGATGAATTCGTGGATGCAACACAGGATTTCTTCGCCGGCCGTCAGTCAGGCTACCAGCCCATGGATACGCCATACCACGATATCACGCATACCTTGCAAGCAACGTTATGCCTGGTAGAACTGCTCCACAACCGACATATTGCAGAAGCAACACCCAGGCTTGAGGCCGGACACTTCAAACTAGCCCTGGTCGCAGAGTTGTTTCACGATATTGGTTATCTGAAGTTGACGGGTGACACCCAGGGCAGCGGTGCCAAGTACACTCATGAACATGAAAAACGTTCCTGCAATTTCGCTCGTGCCTTCCTGGAACAGCAGGACTGGACGTCTAAAGACATAAAGATGATTGAAAACCTTATCAACGCAACGGGCCCCACGGCCAATTTGTCGCGCATGGAGTTCGGTTCAGAAATTGAACATGAGCTTGGAAAAATGGTTTGCACGGCGGATTACATCGGTCAAATGAGTGATCCGAACTACCCCGATAAACTAGAGGCGCTTTTCCATGAGTTCAAAGAAAGCTATCAATACCAGGGGCTTTTGAAAGACGAGTGGCCATTTGCCAGCTATGAGCAATTACTGAGAAGTACACCTGATTTCTGGGGCATTATTATGCATAAGAAATTGTCCGTTGAGTGTTCGAATTTGTGTCGCTATCTTAAGCATCCGATAAGTGGCGAAAACCCGTACCTGGAGTCTATTGAGAGAAATCTGGCTGAAATCCAGAAACGAATAACAC
>JAAELZ010000686.1 GCA_024226105.1 Pseudomonadota bacterium
CCAGAATTTCAGCACAAAAACCCGAAAAAGCGCTCTATGAGTTGCTCGATACGCTTGAACATTCGCCTTTTTTACTGGTTCTGGATCAAATTACCGACCCGCACAACCTTGGGGCGTGTTTGCGCACGGCGGACGGGGCCGGTGTTGATGCGGTGATACTGCCCCGGGACGGTGCCTGCCCGATTAACGAAACGGTACGCCGCGTAGCGAGCGGGGCGGCGGAATCAGTAAACGTGTTTTATGTGACCAACCTGGCGCGTAGCCTTAAGGAAATACAGAAACGGGGTATTTGGGTTGCCGGTCTGGCAGATACGGCTTCGAAATCGATCTTCGAGGCTAATATATCTTTGCCCATTGCTCTGGTTCTGGGAGCCGAAGGCAAGGGCATGCGTAAACTTACTCAGGAGCATTGCGATCAGCTTGTCTCAATCCCGATGAGAGGTTCGGTCTCCAGTCTGAATGTCTCCGTTGCGACGGGTGTGGTGTTGTATTCGGTTAAGGTTTAGTGGCGTTATTATTGCTATGGATAAAGGCGTAAAGCCCTCTTATCTGATAAAATTGACCCGATTTGAGTAGTGGGTTAATGCCTGTTTTAACGATGTGTGAATTAAAATGACAAACAATGTATTTTGGCATGCCAGCCAGGTTGATCGGCAAAAGCGACAGAAGCGAAACAAACACAAAAGTTTTGTGCTCTGGTTTACTGGTCTCTCCGGCTCAGGAAAATCCACCCTCGCTTATGCAATCGAGCACAAATTGTTTCAACGCGGCTCATCGGTAGTCGTTCTGGACGGCGATAATATTCGCCACGGTCTATGCTCAGACCTGGGGTTTAGCCCGCAGGACCGCTTCGAGAATATGCGCCGGGTAGGTGAAGCGGCCAAGTTATTTGTAGAGTCGGGTTCTATCGTGCTGGCAGCGTTTGTTTCCCCGTATCTGGACGATCGGGAACGGGTTCGAAGCCGTCTGCCACACGGGGATTTTTACGAAGTGTATTGTGAGTGCGATTTGTCTGTGTGTGAATCACGCGATCCTAAAGGTTTGTATGAACGTGCGAGAAAAGGTGAAATCGATAATTTTACCGGCATTTCAGCACCCTATGAAGAACCGATAAAGCCGGATATGGTCGTCAACAGCGGTACGATGACGATTGAGGAAGAAGTCGAACTGATTTTTTCCGGGCTTGAGGCCAAAGGCCTGGTATCGTTGGCCGACTAGTCTAAACAGGTTTATTCATTATTTGATGCAAATGAAGTGAAAACCCGTACTAAAAAGCTATTTTACGGATTGATTGATTCCACGCTGGTGATGCTGGCCGTGGGATTGTCTGTCTGGGTCCTGCACATTGACTGGCCAATGCTGACCCCGGTAGAAAAGGGTTTGTTATTGTTCTCTCCTTTGATTGCCATCCCGGTATTTTACCTCCTTGGGTTGTATGAGGCTGTATTGCGCTATCTGAGCTTTAAGGCGGTGTTTACGGTGCTCAAAAGTGTCAGCCTGTTCAGTCTGATATGGGCACTGGGTGTCTGGCTTTTTGCAGCCAACCTTTCCAATGCGACACCGTTGCTGCTGTGGGTGTTTTTACTGGTGCTCGTCGGTGGAAGCCGGTTTTTACGTAGCTGGCAATTCGCCTACTATGGTGACGGTTACGGTCTCAACAAAGACCGAAAAAATGTCCTGATCTATGGTGCTGGTACCGCGGGTGTGCAGCTGGCAACCTTGCTGTCATATGGCAATAAACATATTGCCCACGCCTTTATTGATGATTCGCCAAACCTCCAGGACAGGGTGGTAGAAGGCTTTAGAGTCTATTCCAGCAAACACATTCAACACCTGATTGATAAGCATAAAATTGATGAGGTTCTGATGGCGATTCCATCGGCATCGCGCAGTCGCCGCAAACGCATACTAAGTGAGCTCGAACCTTTTCGTGTTCACGTCCGGTCGCTTCCCAGCCTGGAGGAAATCGTTAACTGTGAAGTTAAAATTGACGATATACGCGAAGTTGATATGATGGACCTGCTGGGCCGGGATCCGGTACCCGCAGACAGCAGCCTGCTGGATACGCCTATCGCCGGAAAGGTTGTTTTGGTCAGCGGTGCGGCGGGGTCTATCGGCTCAGAGTTGTGCCGCCAGATTGTACTTTTGTCGCCGCGCAGCCTGATTTTATTCGAGCAACACGAATTCAGTTTATACGCGCTTTCAAAGGAGCTTGAGAGCAGCGGTATAGAGGTTGTCTCAATTCTCGGTTCGGTGGTTGATCAGACTCGTGTGAAACGCGTTATAGACCGTTATGGTGTTGATACCATATACCATGCTGCGGCGTATAAACACGTGCCGATGGTAGAGCATAACCCTTCAATGGGCGTGCTTAATAATATTCTGGGAACCTATGCGATTGCCCGTGCGGCCTGTGACAGTTCGGTACAAAACTTTGTTCTAATATCTACCGACAAAGCGGTTCGCCCCACCAATATCATGGGCGCTACCAAACGCGTTGCCGAACTGGTTGTCCAGGCGATGGACAGTGCCTGTGAGGATGTTTGTTATTCTGCGGTTCGCTTTGGCAATGTTATCGGCTCTTCCGGTTCGGTTATCCCCCTGTTTCGAGAACAAATACGCAATGGTGGTCCGATAACGGTGACACACCCGGAGATTACGCGGTTTTTTATGACCGTGCCCGAAGCGGCTCAACTGGTGATTCAGGCCGGTTCGCTGGCAACAGGGGGTGATATTTTTGTGCTGGACATGGGTAAACCCGTGAAAATCGATGAAATGGCCCGGCATATGATTCAGCTGAGCGGTTTGACCGTGGTGGATGATTTGCACCCGGACGGTGATATTGAAATTGTCTATCCCGGTTTGCGTTCGGGTGAAAAACTGTACGAAGAGTTGCTCATTGACGGGGATGTAAGCGGTACCCGACATTCTCGGATTATGTGTGCCAACGAATCGAGCATTTCACTTCGCGAACTGGCACCCTATATCGAACGCTTTGAGCGCATAGCCGGCAGGGGTGATACGCCGGAACTGGTTGGTCTGCTTGCACAACTGGTAGATGGCTACCAGGCCAAAGCCGAGGTTGTCGATATTATGCACGGAGTGCGAAAAGAGGAGTCCGCTTAGGCCCGGGTGATGACGAATCTGGAACTCCCCTGTTATGTGGTTATTTTCACCTCCAGGAAATCGGCTAACCTGGAGGGTTACGCGGAAACAGCCGAGCGCATGAAAATGCTTTGCAATGCGCAGCCGGGGTTTCTCAAAATGGTACATTCGATGAGCGATGATGGTGCGTCTATTACCAGCTGTTACTGGCAGGACCTGGCTTCAATTTCAAAC
>JAAELZ010000687.1 GCA_024226105.1 Pseudomonadota bacterium
CATTCCGAAGGAGATCGAGTTTAATGAAGCGATATTCGACCTGGAAACGCTTTTGGCTACCAAAGGAATCGGCCCCCTCAATGAGAATGGCGATATCGGCTACCGCGGATTGGTATGCTTTAACGGTTACCTGATTGCTTCTCCAGCAAGCAGCTTCAATTCCGACTCGGAAGATGTTTCGGAAAACCCCTTCCTGCTGGGAAACTGGAATCCATCGCGTGGAGGTGACTGGCAAACGCTGGTGGACTTTAGAAATTACCCCAATATTGATTTCCAGCAGAACGGTGATTTCATCGACCTGGAGGATACTTATGTCGAACCAGTGGACACCAGCATGGGCGACCCGAGCAACTATGGCGCATTTGACATCAAGGTTATGGAAGGCGATATATGGGTTGCAGTCTCCAACCGCGGTAAAAATGGCGGCCCTGACCGGGGTGGCGTGGAATTATGGCGGGGCGATGGAGCGGGTTTTGGAACGGAATGCTTTACCTTCAACCCAGAGGTACCCGATGACGGTTGCGCCGGAATCGCCTGGAACAAGGTTATTGACGTCGGTGCCGGCAGGCGTGAAGATACCCTGGGCCCTGATATTGACAACGCGCTGGGAACCTTCGGCATTCTCCATGATCCGGATACGGGACGCGACAACCTCTACATGGCGTTGTGGGAATCAGGCTTTGAAAGTGGCTCACGCGCCGAATTGATCCGCATTGATCCGATGAGTGAAACACCCGGCAGCGAGCAATGGGAATTACTGATCGGCGGTGGACGCCTGGATTACGCGGGCGGTTACGGTACCGCCAGCGGTACAATGATCTGTGATGCCGCGAACCAATACGAAGATAAAACTCCGGCGCTGGGCGATGTGCCGGGTGATGCCAGTGATTGTTACCCCAGCACGGGGCGGAATATGGGTTTTGGGGCGATTCAGGCTCTTGACCCCAGCGCTGGTGGAGATACCGGTGCAGGGGGTGCACCCACCCAATTTGACGATCAAACCCCTCCAAATCCGGTAGAAATGGGGGGCGCAACCTATTTCTGGCGACTGGGTTCACACCTCAACAGCATTTCAGGGCTGGAGGAGTTATACCTGGGAACCTATTCCAGTGGATCTCTTACTGGCCCTGGTTCATTGTGTGGTGGTGAAATTGAAATTCTTGGGATACCAATTCCACTGCCAGATTGTGTTCCGGACGAAGTTGACGGCGGCTTTGAACTATACAAAACCACGTCGGAAGAAGCAGGAGATGCGTGGAGCCAGCTCAGCTATCAAGGCTTTGAGAATCCCTTTAATTATGGAGTACGCTCCATTCTCTCTGTACAGCTTCCGGATGCGCCGGTCGAAGAGCCTGTGTTATTCATCGGCACAGCAAACCCGTACACCAATGTACCGGATGTGGTCGGCGCCGAAGCCTTCTGGGGCGGGACAGAAGTCTTTATGGGAACGTTTAGCGTGCCACCCACAACACCGCCGACGAATATCGTAGCCAGTAACGGTGAGGTATCTGACAAGATAACAATTAGTTGGGATGCGTACCCTGATGCCCTGAGCTACAAAGTTTTCAGATCAGAAACGTCAGATTTGGATACCGCACAGGAACTGACCACAGTCGATGCCCCTGCTTCGAGTTACGAAGACTATTCAGCTACCTTCGAAGTAGGATATTACTATTGGGTCAAGGCTTATAGTGAAGACAGTGTAAGTGAGTTCAGCCTGCCAGATGAGGGACTTCTCCTGGCGCCACCAATAATACCACCACAAAATGTAGTTGCCAGTAACGGTGAGGTATTTGATAAGGTAACAATTAGCTGGGAGGCCTCTCCCGGTGCCGTAACCTACAAAATTTTTAGATCTGAAACGCCGGGCTCAGGTACTGCACTGGTACTGGCCACAGTCGAAGCGCCTGCAACAATCTACGATGATGTTTCGGCTTCTGCAGGAGTAGGATATTACTATTGGGTGAAAGCCTATAGTGCGTACACGGAAAGTGAGTTTAGCCTTCCTGATGAGGGGCTTCTATTAGAGGGATGCACCCTCTACATTATCAAAGCCAGGGATAAGGTCGTTTCATTTTGCTTATAAAGGAAAAGGGGCCAGTTCCGAATAGGAATAGCACCAGGTTAATGTCATTGCGAGGCGCGTAGCGACGCGGCAATCTAAATGCTCGAAGCGAGCTGTTTTTCCACGAACATTTAGATTGTCGCGCTTCGCTCGCATTGACAGGCCGCCTTAAGTTAACGTCATACGAATCAGATCGAGCTTTTGTTTTTGATTCTTTTACGCTCCATGAGCCGCACAACCCCCTTTTCCAGTTCGACTAAAAATAATACCGAAGAAGAGACCAGGAGAATAACTATCCATACATCAAAATCTATGGAAGCTGTGCCAAATAAGCGTTGCATGGGCACAAGATAAGTAAATCCAAGCTGGAGCAATACAAGAACACCTATGGCAATAAATATGTAAGGATTACCCGTCAAACCTCTTAAGTTAAACACTGAGGCCGTGATATACCGGGAGTTGAACAGGTAAAAAACCTCAAACATCACCAGCGTGTTCACCGCCACCGTTCGCGCGTACTCAATGCTGACACCCTGCTCCATTTCCCATAGAAATAGAGCAAAAGTACCGCCCATCAAAATCATCGAAACAAACACCACGCGCCAGACGAGATAAGGTGTCAATATCGGATCCCTCGCACCCCGTGGCGGGCGCGACATGACGTTTCGTTCGGGCGGCTCAAATGCGAGCACCAGAGCAAGCGTAACCGTGGTTACCATATTAACCCAGAGTATCTGCACCGGGGTTAACGGCAACTGGTGAAAACCAAAAAGAATCGCAACAAGGATAATCAATGACTCACCACCGCTGCTCGGCAGGATAAAGAGAATCGCTTTTTTTAGATTATCGTAGACCGTTCGCCCTTCTTCCACGGCGTGCGCTATCGATGCAAAATTATCATCCGCCAGCACCATTTCAGCGGCTTCTTTGGCCACCTCGGTTCCGTGGTGCCCCATCGCGGTTCCCACATCGGCACGTTTCAGCGCCGGGGCATCATTCACACCATCGCCCGTCATGGCGACAATAAGCCCCTGTTCCTGTAACAGGCGAACCAGGCGTAACTTATGTTCCGGATTTACCCGCGCATAGACATCTACCTCCAGAGCGCGTTGTCGTAATGCAGATTCAGACATCAGGTCGAGTTCCTGCCCGGTCAGCACATCCTCAACATTAACAAGGTTTAATTGCTGTGCAATAGCCCGCGCCGTCGCCCCGTGATCGCCGGTAATCATCTTCACCCGAATGCCCGCCCTGTCACAGGCTTTGACCGCGTCAATCGCCTCCTTGCGGGGTGGATCAATAAAGCCGAATAAACCCAACATCGTAAGGCCGCTTTGTATATCACCAAATGCCAGTTCTTTTTGTTCTGGTTTGACTGGCTTAATGGCAATCGCCAACACCCTTTGGCCCTGAGCCATTTCTTCAATTCGGCTCTGCCAGTATTGCCTGTCCAGTGGTTGATCACCCTTCAAGGTACGCTGCTGTACACACATCTCCAGCACCTGCTCAGGGGCACCTTTAAGAAAAATAAATGCTTCTTCGTCATGGCTGTGGTGTAGCGTTGCCATAAAACGATGTTCCGATTCAAAAGGAATGAGATCGGTGCGCGGATACTGTTTGGTTTCGGTTTCGATGTCCAGGCCGGCCTTTAAACCCGCTACCAGCAAAGCCCCTTCCATTGGATCACCCGTAACATTCCACTGCCCGTCTACCAGCTCCAGAGAGGCATCGTTGCAAAGCACGGCAGCCCGAACCACCTCCAGCAGAAAAGGCCTTTGCTCCGCCAGCACCTCCCGGCCCGCCAGTGATATCGCCCCGTGGGGGTCATACCCTGTTCCCGCCAGAGTAAACAGCTTATTGGCAGTCGCAATGCTGCGCACGGTCATTTCGTTGCGTGTCAATGTGCCGGTTTTGTCCGAGCAAATAACGGAGACCGCCCCCAATGTTTCAACTGCGGGTAATCTGCGAATAATCGCGTTACGCTGTGCCATCCGCTGCACACCCATGGCCAGTGTGATCGTCATGATAGCAGGCAGCCCTTCCGGTATGGCCGCCACCGCCAGGCTGACAGCCGCCATAAACATTTCGGCGGCCGCATAGTCACGAATCCACCAACCGAACATAAAAGTCAGTAAGGCAACCCCCAGAATAACAACTGTCAGCCAGCGAGCAAATTGTGTCATTTGACGTAACAGCGGGGTGGTCACCGATTCCACCTCCGAAACCAGAGTGCTTATGCGGCCAATCTCGGTTTGTGCACCGCTTGCCGTCACCACGCCACGCCCCTGGCCTTGCGTAACCAGTGTCCCCGAATAAGCCATACAAAGACGATCACCAATTACGGCGCCCGGTGCGGCACAAATCGTGCCTTTCTCTACGGGGGCTGACTCCCCCGTCAACAGCGATTCCTGAATCTTCAGGCCTTTGCTACGAAACAGCCGTAGGTCGGCGGGCACTTTGTCCCCGGATTGCAACAACACAATATCACCGGGCACCAAATCCTCGGCACCAACCGCCATTTGCCTACCATCGCGCATCACCATGGCTTCTTGCGTGAGCATCCTGCGAATCGCCCTCAATGCATTTTCGGCCTTACCTTCCTGCACAAAACCAATCGCGGCATTGAGAAATACGACGCCCAGGATCACGCTTGCATCTACCCAGTGACCAAGCACAGCGGTCACCGCGCTGGCTGCGATCAGCACATAAATTAGTACATTGTGGAATTGACTCAAAAAGCGCAGCAACGATCCGCGCGTTCCTGTGTCAGGCAACCGATTCGGGCCATATTCGAGCAAACGCCGGTCCGCTCCCCGCCCGGACAAGCCTTCCTGCGTCGTTTTAAGTGATTCGAATACTGCTTCAGGCTCTAGCTGATGCCAGCATTCAGGGTCTGATACTGACTCAACGGTGCGCATGCTTGTATATCAATCAACCCAGTCCTTCGGCTTACGCTGATAAGCGAGGAGCTTATTGGCAAAATATCGATCACCCAACTCGGGATCGATCTGATTGTTCTCAAGATCCACCAGCGGTAAATCGTATTCGTTCCAGCCGCGCAGCCCGGTTTTCAACGACGTTACATGCTTGTATCCCATTTGCATCAAGGTATAGGCAGCAAATACGCTCCGGCTTCCAGAGCGGCACACCACAACAATCTGCTTATCACGTGCCTGAACCAGCTCGGGCTCTGTTTCCTCGTGATCCCATTCCACGGCGGTTTCCAGAATACCGCGCGGCACATGCAGGGAATGCTCGATATGCATGGTATCGTATTCCTGGTTTTCGCGTACATCGAGAAACAGAATATCCGCACCGGTATCCAGTTTCTCTTCAACATCCCAGGGAAAACACTCCTTGATCAGTGGCGCAATCTCCACCACCAGATCCCGATAGGTAACTCGTTTCATAACAATCTTACAGCGTGGTTCGAGAAAGACTCATTGTAACCAATCTCCCTTGCGGGCGGCAGCAATAAAGTGATCCAAAAGCGCTGAATTATGATACATATCAACAACCTTCCAAGCAATTAAAAAGCTCGCGCTTTGTGATTTGTCCTGACCCACCGTTCCAGTACCCCCTTTAAACCATTTATCCTGCAGGGCTTGCTAAGATAATCATCCAGCCCCGCTTCCAGGCAAAGTTGGCGATCGCTGTCAAATGCATTTGCAGTCAACGCAATTATGGCTATATGTTGCTCACGGCTTTCGAGTTCCCGGATAACTCTGGTAGCCTCGATGCCTCCCCGGTTAGGCATTTGAATATCCATTAAAATAACATCGTAGCGTCCCTTCTTCCACAAGTTAACCACTTCTATGCCGTCGCTGGCGATGGTCACTTTACAGCCTAAGGCCTCGAGCATTTGCTTAACGACAAACTGATTAACAGGATTATCTTCAGCAACGAGAACGCGGGTGTTGGCAAGCAACTCACTATGCAGTGGTTCGCTATCCGAACTGAGTTTCAAATCAGTTTCGGGCAAGGAAACCGCCGCGATATCAAATGGAATTTTAAACCAGAACGTCGCCCCAGGGCCTTTATTGTTGTTTATTCCGATTTTGCCGTGCATCATTTCAACCAGTTGCCTGCAGATGGTGAGGCCCAGACCTGTTCCACCAAACCGACGTGTGGTGCTGTCATCGGCTTGCTGAAAAGCATCAAAAATATGCTCCCGAGCCTCTTCTGAAACACCTATACCGGTATCGACCACTTCTACATTAACAACGACTTTGTTTTTACTCATCACCTCCGTATTCAAACGCACGGTCACGCTTCCATGCTCGGTAAACTTAATGGCATTCCCGATAAGATTGGTAAGGATTTGCCGAATACGCCCGGGATCTCCCTGCAGCTCACGCGGTGACGCTTTGAGGAGTTCCGTACGTATTGCCAGTTGCTTTTCCTTTGCGTGGATTTCAAGGAGATTCACCGTTTCTGAAATGATTTTTACAATATCAAAATCAGTGTGTCTGATTTCCATTTTGCCGGATTCAATCTTGGACAGGTCAAGAATATCATTCAATATATCGAGTAATACCTCGCTCGACTGATGAATTGTATCGGTAAATTTCGTTTCTTCGGGGCCCAGGTTTGCATTACGCAGTAATTCAGCCATCCCTACAATTCCGTTCATGGGCGTACGAATTTCATGACTCATTCGCGCAAGGAACTGTGATTTCGCGTGCATGGCCTCCGTCAGCTCCCTTGCCCGTTCTTCGAGTAAAAATGCATTCTGATGCATCTCCCAATACTGTGTATTCATCCTCGAACTGACATAGACAAGAAACATGGAACCTAAGCCCATCATAACCGCGTAGGCGATCCCCACCCCGTCCGGCTGTTGAATCAAAATGATTCCCGTTGGCCACAGCATGACAAACATCAGGGTGTAGGAAAGCTTACGCAGGGGAGACAGGGTTCCGACGCCCGCACTGATAATGGCGGTCATCGCGACAATAGCAAGAAGCGTGGTCTTGTTCAGGCCATCCCAATGAATAACAGCAGCCCAGAAACCACTCCAAATACTGACAATAGAAATGGTTAAGACAGAAAACCAGCGCACCCATATTATTGGGGCGATATGCTTTACGTTATAAGAAATAACAATACGGGCGAGACTCAAAGCCACTAAAAGCGCCAGACAGGCATTGGTAAGATCAGGGTGCTTTGTTTGATAGCCCGTTGCGTATATTATTGTGAAAAACAGGACTACATACATAATCGAGCCCGCATACCCGCTGGTCGCCAGGTCCTTTACGGCTCTGGGTAGTAATACCTGGTAATTCTTATGGGGCAATATTCAGGCTCCTTATCGTGAATGCACTCATTTTTCACAGGATCCCGACTAAAAACCTTGATTAGAGGCAAGACCTGATCATATAAAAGCAAGGATAAACAGCCTTTCCCCCAGAATCAACAAGTTATTTAGCAAATTTAGAATGCAGGTCAATAACCATGGACTGCTTCTGATATTGCCAACGCAAAGCTGACG
>JAAELZ010000688.1 GCA_024226105.1 Pseudomonadota bacterium
CTGGGGCTGGACGTGCGCTCAGAAACCCGTATTGTACGATCCAATGCCACTTATAACAGCTTCCTGAAACACGATGGTCAGTGGCGTCTGAAAGTATGGGGGGATAGCAGCCATCTAGATGGCATTTTTTGAAAAACCCCACTGTAGATGACACATGTCAAATTTTGCACTATTTGTATGAATAGCGTACGGAAAGGATAGCGCTTGGCCCATAAACTGTAATAGTATTCGTTCATGGCAAAAGAAATACAGCGGTTATTTTTTCTGGTTCGGGATGAGCCTGTTTGCGACGATATTGAAGCTTCTCTGATCGAGTTTGGAGTGGATGAGGATCGAATTTTCATTTATGACAGTTTATCCGAAGATTTAATTGCGCTTCCCGAACGCAGTGTCTGGGAGCGAAATCGCCGCGTACCCATGGTGGTCTGGGGGGTGATATTCGGCGCCCTGGCAGGATACGCCTCGGCTTTTTTACGTGAATTTGCAGATCCGGGCATTCCCCTGCATTTGTATGTGCTGGTGGTGGTCGTAGGAGCAATACTCGGCGGCATTATGTTTTACGCCGCTGCAGGCGATGAGCATGAAAAACGGCTACAGGAATACCAGGATTCGATTTACCAGCGAGGCCTGCTGCTGGTGACGGATGTTCCCAGGCAGGATTACCGAAAAATTCACCAGCAGATCATAGCTCGTCACGCTGCGCAGTACCTGGGATCAATTAATCGAGCGAATCTGTAAGCGATATTTTCAGACGTGCTGTGGCGAACTTCCTCAAATTGGGATAAGCTTTCGCTGACCGAATGTGAGTAAGGTACCCAATCAGCCTGTTTTGATTCGTAATGGTTGCTGCACTACCAATATTCTGCGCGATCATCAGGTAAATTCATGAAATATCCGGTCCTGTGATCGGCTGAGCAAACCCGAGCGCGTACTCGCTGTTGCAGTTGCGAGCGATTCGAACTTTAGGCTACATCTAATTATTAACAAAACCTGAAAAGCAATGTCCATTGAACGTATCCATAGCAACCAACGCATGAGCAAAATCGTAAAACACAAGGGTGTGGTTTATCTGTGCGGACAGGTTGGAGAAGGCCGAAATATAAGTGAGCAAACACAGGAATGCCTGCGGAGAGTAGATACTTTGCTTGCTGAAGCAGGAAGCAGCCGCGAGCAAATTCTGCAGGCCGTAATATGGGTCAGTGATATGAGTCTGTTTGATGGTATGAATGCCGTTTGGGATAACTGGATTCCAGCGGGTTATGCCCCCGCTCGCGCTTGTGGCGAGGCTGCGCTAGCAAGACCTGATTTATTAGTTGAGATCATTGTGACTGCGGCCTGTGATTAAACGGAGTTTGTATTTCGTACGATCTGGCAGATTACTCGTAAAAAGCAACAGGATCACGATTAAAATAAGTAAGGAGTAAGGCAATGGAAGTTCACCAGCTAAGCGCGGGTTTACCCAGCCGTTAACAGGGCCAGGGACAGAGTTTATTTTCGTCCGATTAGCATAAAGCGCGTATATTTTTTGAGCTTTAAGCCGCCACTAAAATGCAGATCAGTTAAAGGTGCCTGTTGCTCGAAATCTGCAAGTGTATCAACGCAGTTGACGTGCTCGTCACAGCTGAAATAATCGTTTGACTGCAGTACCAGCAATGTCCCCGATGGAATACTGGCAAACCATTTGTCGAAGGCGACGATGTGTTCACAGGAAGTGTTTACGATAAGCGCGTTTTCTGTGTCAGCCCAGGCCCGGTAATCAAATTTAAACATGTCGCCCGTTAACGCATCAAATCGACCCTGATTTACCTGGCTGCGATTGACCGAAAGCGCGATGTCCTCGCAAGCCGGGTCGATATCGAGACTGCTGATGTGTGCCTGAGAAAACGCGGGGTGATCAAGCAGCAACGAGGCCAGCACACCGTACCAGCCGCCCAGTAGCAGGATTTTTTCGAGATTATCGTCAACATGCTCAGCAAGGGTATCAACCAGCCAGCGTTTGCCACTGATCTGGTTGAAGTTCCAGGCGTTACCCAGGCCGGGTGCCGGAATTTTGTTTATGGTGGTTAACAGGTCGGCGATCAATGGGCTTTTATAATAAGCTGAAAGTCCGTCAAGGATATCCCGGTAGTATTCGTCGTCGTAATCCATATTGATAGAGCATCTGCCCTTTACATATCTGCCAGCGGGTCGGCGGCTTTGTTCTGTTGCTCTTTTTCAGCAGCGATCGCCGCCGCGGCACCGGCAGCCTGCTTGAGTACCTGCGGATCAACCTGTTCAGCTTCAGGTACGTGCACCGTGACCTGGCGTGGGGCGAACTGTATACCTTTTTCCGCCAGTGCTTCCTGAACAAGGCGGTAGGCTGAGCGCTTGATCATCCATTGCTTGCCCGGTTTGCAGGTGAATTTCATGCGTATGACCAGCGCATCATCTTCTGCTGTTTGTACGCCCTGTGATTTGAGTGGCGCAATAAAATCCGCTCCCAGTTCTTCATCTAAGAGCAGTTCCTGCCCGACTTTTTTAATGGTTTTTCGCACCACCTCAATATCGGTATCAAACGGAACCCTGAATTTGAGCTTCATGATGACAAAATCGCGGCTGAGGTTTTTAACCGAACGGATTTCCCCGTAGGGGATGGTTTGTACTGCGCCGAGATGGTGGCGTAACCTGAGCGAACGCACCGAGGTGGATTCGACCGTGCCGACGAGGCTGCCGGTATCAATATATTCACCAATGCGAAAGGCATCTTCAAACAGGAAAAACATGCCTGATACCACATCCTGCACCAGTTTTTGCGCGCCGAAACCGATAGCGATGCCGATGACTCCGGCGCCAGCCAGCAAGGGCGCGGTGTTCACCCCTATCGAAGAAAGTACGCTAAAAATGACCACTACGACAATTATTACCAGGGCGAAATTGCGCGCAATGGGTAATACCGTTTGAATACGCGTTGCCTGCTCGTCTCCACCGCCTTCCGAGCCCATCAGAACCGTTGGGTCGAGGACTGCGGCGGGCAGGTTCTTGTTGATATAGGTATTGACGATATTCCACACTACGACACCCAGCATACAGGCCACAATGACCCCTGTGGCCGCCTCGCCAAAGTCAGATCCCGCGCCGTCTGAAAACCAGGAGAGAAGGCCGATATTGGCGCCTTCCAGAGCGAATAGAAATACCAGAACAGCGTAAGGGGCGGTGAACAGCCAGCGTGCCCATTTGCTGAATCTGCTGGTTTTCGGCTCCTTATCTGCTCTGTCAAGCCCGGTAATCTCGGGTAAAACCGAGTTGATTGGCTGCACGACAATAAGTAGTTTGATGATGCGCATATACATCGGCA
>JAAELZ010000689.1 GCA_024226105.1 Pseudomonadota bacterium
GGGATATTTTCCACGCCAACCGCCTTTAAATGTTGCTCGGTGAGGCAACTTTTGTCGGCAGTAAGTACGCCGATACATTTATTGTCGGGCAGCATGTGATGTACCATCGGAATCTGGATCAGGCTCGACGAGTACACCGGCACATTGACCGCCGCATTCAGCGCCTGCTGGAACAGTGCGAGGAAACCGCATGAGCCGGTGATGGCGCGTACGCCCTCGCTCTCCAACTCGCGCGCGATCTTGCAAACTTGCTCGCAAAGGCTGTCGTCCGGCCGATGTAAAATTCGCTCCACGGTAGCGCCCGGGATGGTGCGGTAGAGAATCGGGAAGTCGAAACTCGGTGCATGCTTGATGTGTCCGGGCGGCTTGGGGAAACGCGAGTCAGCGCCGAGCACACCAATAGCCATGCCATAGTAATTGATTCCGCCTTTGAGAATCATTGATGTTGCCTCGCGTATCCGTAACCGTAAACGGGCTTAGCTTCAAATATCATCAGGGTGCGACCTCGCGCACTACGCCACCGTATGAATTCGGAGGCGAGGATAAAGCAACTCATGCAAGCGATCGGCAAAGTTGCCACCGCATTAAAACCGGTTAACCCGATATGCACTGAGGCAGCTCCGACAAACACAGCTTGTAGTACAGAACCATTTTTATCTGAGATTGGCATATAAGTCCCGGTATCTGCTTAGGCGCGTTTCGCAGCGCGACGTTTCATGATTTCTGTGACCAGAATGAAACTCGACATGAACAGTAATAACAGGGTTGCAACCGCTGCCAGCGCAGGGCTTACCCGCAACAGTGCATCGTCCCACATCTGTTTCGGTAATGTCGTCAGTTCCCCACCAGTCACAAAAAGTGCAATAGTCAACTCATCGAACGAAATGATAAAGGCAAACATGAAAGCGGCAATCATACCCGAGCGGATTAGTGGCAAGGTTACTCGAGTCAGCGTCTGCTTGTGATTTGCACCAAGAGTAAAGGACGCCATATCAAGCCTCTGATCATAGCCTTTGACCACGGCCAAAACGGTAATGACTACATAAGGAATGGCCAGCACCGTGTGGCCCAGGACCAGACCGATGGTCGTTCCCACCAGGCCTATTTTTGCATAGAAAAAGAACAGACCCACCGCGATAAAGATATTCGGAATGATGATCGGTGACACCAGGAAGGCAAACACCGCACCCTTACCCGAAAACGATCTGCGTGCCAGCAAAAAGGCGGCAGGCACACCCATCAACATGGCCAGACCGCTGGCCAGGATCGCCACAGTGAAGGAACGAAGCGCAGCATTGGCCCAAACAGGCGTATCAACCAGTACCTGATACCATTTCAGTGAGAACCCTTCTGGCGGCCACCCAAGAAAACCACCCTCGGTAAACGAAACTGGAATAATGAAAAGTGCTGGCAGGGCAAGAAAGCCCATCATCAACAGCCCCACTATCCAGATTGGAATACGCCCGCCACCCCTGCGGCGTTTGGCAGCACGGCTCGGAACAATACGCTCAAATACAATGCCCACCCACTCAAACAGCGAGCCCATGCCACGCGTGAACAAACCGCCAGCATATGCACCAATAAATCCGATGGGATTTTGTTTCAGGCTGTTGGCTCGTTTCGCATCGCCGCCTGAAAGCGTAGAAAGCCCCAAAAGCTTGTCATAGAAGAAAAATATTATCAGCACTGAAACCATCAACAACACACCAATCGCACCGGCAAATCCCCAGTTCAGAACTTCTTTGACCTGGAAAATGATGGTCTGCACTATCATTGTGTCACGCGCACCACCAAGTAATGCCGGCGTGATAAAAAAACCAAGCGATGTGATAAAAACCAGCATTCCACCAGCGGCAATGCCTGGCACCGACAAGGGAAAGTAGACCCTCCAAAATGTTTGCCCGCCACGTGCGCCGAGGGTTGACCCCGCTTTTGACAGATTGACATCGATCCCCTCCATTACCGACAGCATGGTCAAAACTGCCAGTGGCATCAGCGCATGACTCATACCTATCATCACGCCGGTGAAATTGAATATCATCTTAATCGGTTGCTCTATCACGCCGATGTCGAGCAGAAAATTATTTACCGCACCTTTGCGCCCCAACAACACGATCCAGGCAAAAGTACGAACTAAAAAGCTGGTCCAAAACGGCATCAACACCAGAATGGTCAGCCGCGCTCGGGTGGTTTTGGCAACTGTGGCCAACAGATAAGCAATCGGATAACCACCTAAAATACAAAATACCGTGGTCCACGCAGCGGTCTTGAGGGTAATGCCCAATGTTTTGAAATAGACAGGTTTGTCCCATAGTCGCTGGTAATGATCCAAGGTAAGCGCACCATCGGCATCCACGAAACTAAGCACCAATAGCATCGCAACCGGCAGCACGAAAAACACGCCAAGAAACAGGAATGCGGGGAGTAATCGCCAGTGACGTGTCAACAACCGTGACAGGCGAGAGGGTGGGCGCGATCCATCGCTTGCCAGAGCATTCATAACCCGCTCTCCAACTCGGCGTGTTCGAGTACAACCGCAGCCTGCTGCTCCCAGCCAAGCCTGAGTTCGGCGCCCGGGCTAAGTCGTTCAACCGCGGCACAGGTCAATTGTGTGAGCCGCATTGTGGTACCGCCTTGCAACTCAACAAATAGTTTGGTTGCACCACCACCTACAATAACTTCGCGCAATGTGCCGTTGACTTCATTAATTCGGCTCTCACCTTTGCCTAATACGTTAACCGCCTCGGGCCGAGTCATCAACTTAATTTTTTCACCTGCACTGAGGTTGGAATTTAGCAGCGCCTTACACAGAACCCCGCCATCAATTTCTACCGTCGTGCTATTTTCACTGCTTTCCCTTACGACACCATCAACCAGATTGGATTCGCCAAGAAAATCAGCAGCGAAAACAGTTTCGGGTCGAAAATACAAATCCTCAGGTGTGCCGATTTGTTCGATCCCGGCGTTATTCATCAGACAGATGCGGTCGGACATGACCATCGCCTCTTCCTGATCGTGAGTGACATACAAGACGGTGACGCCCAACTGTTCGTGCAAATGCTTGATTTCAAGCTGCAAATGGTCGCGCAATTTTTTGTCGAGTGCCCCCAAAGGTTCATCCATCAGGATAATAGACGGCTCATAGACAAAGGCTCGCGCCAATGCAATGCGCTGTTGTTGGCCGCCGGAAAGTTCGCTCGGATAGCGGTCAACCACCTGGGTGAGCTTGACCATATCAAGCACCCGCATCACCGCCTTTTCACGGTCAGTCCGATTCATCTTGCGCATTTCAAGCGGAAAGCCGATGTTCTGGCCGATAGTCATATGAGGGAAAAGGGCATAGTTCTGAAAGACCATACCAATCTCACGCTGAAACGGCGGTAAGTGAGTCGCATCGTGCCCGTCAATCCAGATTTGACCGCTATCGGGATCGTTCAGACCAGCAACCCCCCAGAGCAAGGTGCTTTTGCCCGAACCGGAAGGGCCGAGAAGCGTTAGAAACTCACCCTGTCGCAAATCAATATCGACTGAGTCCAATGCAACAACAGGCCCATATGTCTTGCGTAATGCACGGATTTTTAATTTAAGATTATCGTCAGGCACGGCGCCCTCCCAAGTGTTGTAACCCAAACTGAAATTGGCGTCTCCCAGCCTTACGGGGTAAGGCCAATCCAGCTGATCAGGCGGGGGGAATTACCCCCGCCTGCAAGCATTAAAACAGCCTTAAGAAAGCAGCCATGCATTAAACCGTTCTGAAGCGCTGTCTTTGTTCGCACCCCAGAAATCGGTGTCGACTGGCACCATATTAGGCAGATATGCTGGGTTGGTCGGCAGTACCTTGGCCCGTTCTGCTTCAACGTACTCGAAGGCCTTCGGATTGGTCGGACCATAGGCAACATGCGGTGTGTAAGCCGCCTGCTGTTTACCCTGAGCACAGAATTCGATGAACTCGCGCATCAGATCAACGTTGGGCGTACCCTTGAGAATGGTCCAGCCTTCATAGGTGTAGAGCGCACCATCCCAAACCAGCTCAACCGGCGCGCCATCGTCTACCGCGACTTGCGCTCGACCATTCCAGGTCGGCAACATGTCAACCTCACCTGAGCTCAACAGTTGTGACGTCTGAGCACCGCCAGTCCACCAGATATCCACGGAATCCTTAATTTTGTCGAGGCTGGCAAAAGCTCGATCAAAATCAATTGGATATAGATCCGCTGGTGCAACACCGTCGGCCAAAAGAGCTTGCTCCATAGTGTCAAATGGATGTTTGCGCAAAGCCCGTGCGCCTGGAATTTTGTCCGTATTCCAAAAATCTGCCCAATTCTTTGGCCCCTTGTCACCAAGAACATCTTTACGATAGGCGATCAAAGTCGCGTAAACATCGTTACCAAGAATAAATTCGCCACGTAGACCTTCTGGTACTTCACTAACGTGCTTACCCGGCCCACCCTTTGGCGCAATGGGTTCAAGATAACCTAAATTAACCAGAGATTGGTGTGATGACTTTGATAAGAGCGCCCCATCCCAGGTGTAGTTCTTTGCCTCAACCATCGCCTTGATCATGCCGGTGGGTTCGTGTTCGCCCTGGATGCCGACAACCTCAATACCCGTCTCAGCCTTGAACGGATCATAGTAGGCTGCTTTAAAGCCAGCGCTGAATGGTCCACCGGGATCGCGGACGGTGATTTTACGTTCAGCAGCCCGCGCCGATTTTATATATGGTGCAGCGAGTATTGCTGCGCCGGCAACGGCAGTAGTGCTTAGAAAAGTTCGGCGTGATGCATTGCCGAGCCTGGATTTGTTGCATGGTTTTTTATTTGACATATTGGTGCTCCTCTCAGTTTTGAGTGATTATTTGGTTTTTTAAGAATAATCAAAACAACCTATAAGAACAAATTGTTAATATCTGTAACTCCATAGATTTATTGAATACAATCGAAACATGAGAACACATCTTTCTATCCGACAATTACAAACTTTCAGCGAGATCATGCGTACTGGCTCGGTCAGTGCTGCATCCAGGGCGTTGAA
>JAAELZ010000690.1 GCA_024226105.1 Pseudomonadota bacterium
CGTTGACCTCAACGCTGTAGGGGCTGCTTAGTTTTCCGGCTCCCTGTATGACTTCAACACCGAGGCTGGTGTAGCGTTCCACGGAATCATGTGGTTCAATGGAAGTAATCACCTTGTGCACACGAGCCATGATGTCTGCGAAATCAAACTCCACGTCGGCCGATTTCATGCCATATTTCCTGGCCAGTTTGATCTGATTTACATACTTTGCGGCACGTATTAGTGCTTTTGAAGGTACGCAGCCGGTATTCAGGCAATCCCCGCCCATTTTATGTTTTTCGATCAGGATAACCTTTGCCTGTACTGCGGCTGCGATATAGGCGCTGACCAGCCCGGCACTGCCGCCACCAATGACGATCAGGTTAGCATCGAAGGATCTGGGTTTCGGATAGTTTTTCATTTTTTTTTCAGGCTTAGCAATTTACGTGCAATGTACGGAAATGAGGCGAGCAGCAGGAAAGAGAAAACAATGGGGGGCGACAGAATGCCACTCAATGATTCCAGTTTGGACAATTGGGTGCCGGCATTTACATACACGATCGTTCCAGCAAGCATCCCGGACCAGCTGGCTAATACATAGTGGAGTGTTTTTATGGGGGTTAAACCCATCACCAGATTGATAATGAAAAACGGTATAGCCGGTACCAGGCGCATGGAAAACAGGTAGAAGGCACCGTCTTTTCTGAGATTTTCTTCGATTGAGTTAAGCCTGTCGCCAAACTTTTCTTTAACCGCCTGTTGAAAGAAGAAGCGTGACATCAAAAAAGCCAGAGTAGCGCCCGTAGTGGAGGAAACCGATATCCAGATCGTGCCATAAAACAGGCCGAAAATGGCGCCACCGATCAATGTTAGAAAGACCGCGCCCGGAATGGACAAGGCGGTAAATGCGATATACACGCCGCAATAGATGAGTACTGCGAGCACGGGGTGCTTTGATCTGTATAACTCGATATCCGCCTGACGTGCTTTCAAGTTCTCCAGGGTTAACAGGTCGGGCGGCAACCACCAGATGATAGCGATAATCGCTAGCAGGAGGACAAACAGTAAACTGAGTTTGGTTTTTGACACAATGGTTTCCGATTTAGTTTTAGTTAATTACGCTGTTAAAGGGTGTGATGCTTATATTAGCGATTAGTTTCGTGACAGGTATAAAATGTTTATAACGAAATTATGTCGTTTGTGTGAATGGCCAAGCCTGTTTTTGAGCGTACAGCTTGGCAATCTAAACATGTCCAGAAGCCTGCAAACCCGAGCAGGTAGATTGCCACGTCGCTTCGTCGCTCGCAATGGCCGCGTAGATTCGATGTCTCCGGGGAACAGGGGGTTCATAATTTTTTCAAATCAGGCTAACAATCTTTACGTTTACGGTGTCTTCTTTTATATACTCCCCGCCATGTTTATCTATTTTGTACGTCATGGTCAAACCGACTGGAACAAAGCGTTGCGCTGGCAGGGCGGCAGCTCAGATATTGAGCTCAATGCCACTGGGCGCGAACAGGGTCAGGCCGTCAAGGACTGGTTCCTCGATATGGGCATCAAACCGGTGGCGATACTGAGTTCCCCTATGAAACGCGCGATGGCGACGGCTGAATGTCTTGCCTCGGCGTACGCGCAAAAAATCATTGTCGAGCCCGCTTTTCGTGAAGTAGCCCTGGGAGACTTTGAAGGGAAATTAACCGAAGAATTGCAGGCGCAATACGGCGAGCAGTTTGAGACCTGGTTACAGGCCTACCACTTGATAGCCTCGCCCGGAGGGGAAAGCCTTGAGCAGGCCATAAAACGTATGCAACCCGCCTTGCTGGCGCGTATTGGGCAATACGGGGATCAAATGGTGGTGGTCGCTCACCAGGCGATATTAATGGGCATGAAGGCCGCCTTGTCGGGAGATCTTAGCCCGCAAACCCTGGCGACATACAAGCAGGCAAACCATGAAATCGACGTGTGGGATGTTGAACACGCGCATATTTCACAACGCATCGATATTCGTTGAAGATCCCAGGGCATGGCAACCGGTAAAAAACGCAAGGCGAAATCCAGGGCCTGGCTGGATCGGCAAAACAGGGATCCGTACGTGCAAAAGGCGCGTAAGAGTGGATACCGGGCACGTGCAGCTTACAAACTTGAAGAAATAGACCAGAAATTTCGCTTAATCAAACCCGGTCAAACCGTGATTGATCTGGGTGCCGCCCCGGGTAGCTGGAGCCAGTATGCGGTAAGGAAAATGGGTGATAAAGGGCAGCTCATTATGCTCGATCTATTGCCTTTTGATGAGATTGAAGGTGCGCAGCTAATACAGGGCGATTTCACGGAACCTGAGACGCTTTCAAAGATCAATTCATTAACAGAAGGCCGGCTTTTTGACCTTGTTTTATCGGATATGGCCCCCAATATCACAGGTATTGCCTTACAGGATCAGGCACGCTATGAGCGTTTGCTGGAAAGTGTGCTGACCTTCTGTGAAACGGCCCTGCGCCCGGGCGGCGTGTTGCTGACCAAGTTTTTTGAAGGTGAAAGCGCCCAGGTGATTCGTTCGACAAAGAAAGCCCGGATTAATCAATTTAAAACGATTAAACCGGACGCATCGCGCACCCATTCGAAAGAGCTGTATTTATTGGCGCTGAATCGAAAATGAAGAGCCCGCTTTCTGAGTGCTATAATGGCAGATTGATCTGTTTTTATGGCGTTGTTTGCAGGTTTATAGTATAAGTTAGTGTGCTGTAACTATCAGTATATTAAGTATTTATTAGAAGTATTACGTATTACGAGGTTAATCTCTTGCCACCGTTTTTAAAAAATATAGTTCTCTGGATCGTCATTGCCATGGTGTTAATGTCGGTGTTTAATAGCTTTTCTCCACAGGGTATGCGTACTTCGAACGAAGTCGACTACACTACTTTTCTGGAGGAAATCAGCGCGGGCGGCGTTGAAAGCGTGGTGATCACCGAAGATCAGATTCACGGCAAAACCAAAGATGGTGCTGAATTTACCACCATGTCACCGGGTGACCCCGAGCTTGTGAACCAGCTGTATAAGTATGGTGTACGCATTAAAGCCGAAAAAGAGGAAGGCCCGGGCTTGTTGATGCAGATTTTGATCAACTGGTTTCCATTTCTGCTGTTGATCGGGGTGTGGATTTACATCATGCGCCAGATGCAGGGCGGTGGTGGTAAGGGTGCGATGAGCTTTGGCAAGAGCAAGGCGCAGCTGCTGACTGAAGATAAAAACAATATTACCTTTGATGATGTGGCGGGTGTGGATGAGGCCAAGGATGAGGTTGAAGAACTGGTCGAGTTTTTAAAGAACCCTTCCAAATTTCATAAACTGGGTGGTCACATGCCACGTGGTGTGTTAATGACGGGTAGCCCGGGTACGGGTAAAACATTGCTGGCCAAAGCGATAGCTGGTGAAGCCCAGGTGCCGTTTTATACCATTTCAGGCTCTGATTTTGTCGAAATGTTTGTCGGCGTAGGTGCTTCGCGGGTGCGCGATATGTTCGCGCAGGCGAAGAAAAACGCGCCGTGTATTATTTTCATTGATGAGATCGATGCGGTCGGGCGGCAGCGTGGCGCTGGCCTCGGCGGCGGGCACGATGAACGCGAGCAAACCCTGAATCAGTTGCTGGTTGAAATGGATGGCTTTGAAGGTGGCGAAGGGGTCATCGTTATCGCAGCGACTAACCGGCCAGACGTGCTGGATCCGGCATTGCTTCGTCCCGGTCGTTTTGACCGCCAGGTGGTGGTGCCATTGCCCGATATTCTGGGGCGCGAAGGCATTTTGAACGTACATATGCGCAAAGTGCCGTTGGGCGACGATATTGATACGAAAACCATCGCGCGCGGCACACCGGGGTTTTCCGGGGCTGACCTGGCGAACCTGATTAACGAGGCTGCCCTGTTTGCGGCGAAAGATGGCTCCAAGCGCGTTGAGATGAAGCATTTCGAAAAAGCAAAAGATAAAGTGATTATGGGCGTCGAGCGTCGCTCAATGGTGATGCCGGAAGAGGAACGCAGGAATACCGCGTATCACGAATCCGGGCATACCGTGGTGGCAAAAGTGCTCAAGGAGCACGCCGATCCGGTGCACAAAGTAACCGTGATACCTCGTGGGCGCGCTTTAGGTGTGACCATGCAACTGCCCGAAGAAGATCGTTACAGCTACAACCGTACCTATTTACTCGCACGCATCGCAGTACTGATGGGCGGGCGTATCGCCGAAGAGATATTTATGGACCAGATGACCACCGGTGCCTCGAATGATTTTGAGGTGGCCACGGATCTGGCACAAAAAATGGTCTCCAAGTGGGGCATGAGTGACAAAATGGGCCCGCGTGTATACGGTGATTCAGAGGGCGAAGTATTTCTGGGCCGCGATATGATGTCGCATAAAAACCTCAGTCCCGCGGTGCAGGAATCCGTGGATGCCGAAGTGACGCGTATTATCGATGAAGAGTACACCCGTGCGCGCAAAATCATCGAAGATGAATCTGATAAAATCGAAGTAATGGCGCAGGCCCTGCTTGAATGGGAAACCCTGGATGCCGATCAAATCGATGACATTATGGCAGGCAAGCAACCGCGTTCCCCCGAAGAAAAGCCCAAAGCGGAGAAAGGCTCAAAAGCGGATAA
>JAAELZ010000691.1 GCA_024226105.1 Pseudomonadota bacterium
ATCGGCTGGCGCTGTTCGGACAACACGCTGGCGAGATAGCGATTGGTCACAGCCCTGACGCACGTTCCCAACACCCGAGAGATACCAGGCACTTACAGTGCATCAGAAAAACTTTTTTCGCATAAAGGGTAGACGCGCCCAAATTAAGATGGCAGGATTCACCCTGAATCATTGCCATCTTGGAATTACACCGCGTGTCGAACCCAACGCAACCGATTACGACCCAGGGGGATCGGGAGATCTTCGCTGAGGACATTGAGCATATCCGGCTCATTCTGAAGCGGTTTCCCTCATTATCACGCAAAGAGATCGTGCATACGCTGTGCGAAACCCTCAATTGGCTGACCCCGGCGGGTCGACCGAAGGTCAGCGCTTGCACTAAGCTACTCCACCGACTGGAGGTGCAAGGCAGCATCCGCCTGCCGGCGAAACGCGAACAATACAGTCACCGCACAAACGCTGAGGTGAGCACACCTGCGCTGAGTTTGCAAACGGCTGCACAGCCGCTATTGAAAGGCTCGCTAAAAGCGCTGGGACCCGTCCGATTGGTTCCCCTGATCGACCCAGCAGATCGAGCGCTTTGGAACGAATATGTCGAGCGCTACCACTACCTGGGCTATAAGCGACCGTTTGGCTATCGACAACGCTATTTCATAGAGGCCGAGCAGCATCGACTGGGTTGTGTGCTGCTCAGCGGTGCGTCCAGAGCACTGGGTGCCCGCGACCGCTGGATCGGTTGGGATGATCGTCAGCGAATGAAGAATCTGCCCTGGGTGCTCAATAACAACCGATTTCTTCTCTTTCCCTGGGTCCAGATCTTGAATCTGGCCAGCCACGTGCTTGGGCAACTGGTACGTCGCGCTGGCGATGACTGGCAGCAACGCTGGGGTTACCGCCCCGTGCTGCTCGAGACCTTTGTCGATCCACTGCGTTTCCAGGGAAGCTGTTACCGCGCCGCCGGCTGGGAACGGCTCGGCCGGACCACCGGCGAGGGACTGGTCCGTGCGGGAAAACAGTATCAAACGAGCCCTAAACTGATTTTTACCAAACCCCTGCAGGCGGATTTTCGCCGCCTGCTCTGTTCCGATCAACTCAAAGGTAGAACCGAACTATGAGCAAGCTAAGTCGCCGCCCGGGAAGGGAGGAAATCAAAGCGCTAAAGGCCAAAAAAACAGCAGCAAAAGCGCTTGCGCCAACAGCAGCGTGACGCCGGGCTGAAACCGCAGCGTACAGCCACATCCAGCAACAGCACATCAAACTACAACAGCGTCGCCGAGGAGAACGCAGGCCGAAATGATGCCGTGACCGGGTTGCTGCAGGTGATGCGACAGATGCTCCCGGTTTTGCTCAAGCGCTTTGCTAAGATCGCTGATCCGCGAAATCCCAAAAAGCTCAAACACCGTCTTACCGTACTCATGATCTACGGGCTCCTGGTCTTCGTGTTCCAATACGGCTCACGGAGAGCCGCCAATCGAGAGATCACTCGGCCCATGTTCGAACAGAACCTGCGCGCACTGTTTCCAGAACTCGACAACCTCCCGCATGCCGATACCCTGTTCCGTCTGCTGTGCCGCATTGATGTCGGTCAGATCGAGCAAGCCCACATCGAACTGATCAATCGGCTCATCCGAAACAAGAAGTTCACCCGCTTCCTGATCAATAACTGCTACCCTATCGGCATTGACGGCACTCAGAAAATCGCCTTTTCCCACCTCTGGGACGAACACCTGCTACAACGCAAATCCGGAGCTAAAGTCGCCCCTGACAGCGAGCAGGAGCAAGATTACCAATACTACGTCTACGTCCTGGAGGCCAGTCTCTGTTTTCAAAATGGCATGGTCATCCCCTTGCTGAGTGAGTTTCTCGAATATCAGCCAGGCGATGGCGAGCAGAACAAGCAGGATTGTGAGACCAAGGCTTTTCACCGGCTGGCGGCGCGCATCAAAAAGGCCTTCCCCAGGCTCCCCATTATGTTATTGCTCGACGGACTCTATCCCAATGGACCGATCATGGCGCGCTGTCGCCAATATCACTGGGATTTTATGATCGTGCTCAAGGACGGCTCGCTGCCCAGCGTTTGGGAGGAGTACCACAACCTGCTCCTCTATCAGCAAGAGAACCAACACCGTCAGAACTGGGGCGAGCGAAGGCAGCATTTCCAGTGGGTCAATGCGATCCGTTACTATTTTGGCGCCAATGATAAAAACAAACTCGACCTCAACGTGGTGGTCTGCACTGAGCAGTGGGAAGAGGTCGATCCCAAAACCGCGCAGATCATAACTAAAGAGAGCAAACAGGCTTGGATCTCCAGCCGCCCCATCAGCCGGCTCAACGTCCATACCCGCTGTAACCTCGGTGCCCGTTATCGCTGGGGGATCGAAGGGGCTTTTCTGGTTGAGAAGCATCAAGGTTATTCCTACGAGCATGCGTTCGCAAAAAACTGGAATGCCATGAAAGGCTATCACTACCTCATGCGTCTGGGGCATCTGATCAACACGCTGGCACGATTTTCCAAAGCGTTGGCCAAGCTGTTCGGTGAACTGGGAGTTCAAGCGACCATCGAGTTCATCCGCAACACGCTGAGCGGACCCTGGCTCAATTTGCACGAGCTTGAGCAGCGAATATCCCAACCCTTTCGATTACGCTTGCTCTGACGCAGCCCAACCCTTTTATACACTCGCTTGCTCGGCAGGTGACGGTCTCCTATTGCCAGAAGTCAGCAGAGCCCTTATTTTGGGATGTTGTTGCCCTCGAAACCCCCACCGGCTTGCGCTTTTAACCACGGGACAGGATGGTTTTTGGGGCAGAGACTGTATATTAGTTTTTCCTGATGCTTTCGTGCGTCGGCACTGCCCGGCTAATCTGCCGATTGCGCCGTTCCTCAGAAATTCTGTATAATCCCTATAGTTCGTTAATAGGCTTTGCGATTGTGTCCACGCTGGACAATATGGTGTGGATAATTAGGTACCAATATGCGTGCTTTCCTTGGCATAGCGACTCCTTGTCCTTGCTACCAGAAATCCATTCTGATTACTTATTCTACATCCTGTTAATAGTTACGTCCCCTTTTTTCTATTCACACAACTCCACGTTCCTCGTTGCGTGCTTGGTCCACGGCCTCATTGTAGGCACCTATCACGGTTTTCTCAAAAATGATGCCCCGCAGGTGCATGTGGTGCCGGCTATCCACAACCGGCACGCTGATCCCGATGAAGTCATTCAAGATCTCCATGGCTTCGTGCATATCGATATCAGCCTCGAGAACGATGTCCGGCAGCGTTGCCAGGTCACCGGCGAGGGTGTCGCCCTTGCTTGCTTGGCAACTCTTGACCGCATCCAGTAGCGTTACCTCACCTACAAGCTTGCCCTGGGAGTCGACGACCAAGAGTTCGCGTTCATTCTCCCGCAATAAAATTGCTTGAATCTCATCAGCGCGAGTGTCTGTCCCCACGGTCAAATACTCCTTGCACAGCACATCCGAAATCTTGTGTGATTTCATGATGCGCACCTCTCTCCCAAGGCGCAAGTCGACACCACGCTGCTCGAGCTGAAATTCGAAATACGAGCGCGGATGGAAACGCCTTGTCACCATCCCGGCGATTACAACTGCAACCATGACCGCCGTAGTCAATGAATAGCTGCTAGTCAATTCGAAGGCGATCAGGATAGTCGTAAGCGGCGCGCCAATGACGCAGCTAATGACGGCACCCATTCCTGCCAAGGCGTAGATGGCGGGTGGTGATATAAGCTCTGGCATAAAGATTGCGATGATGTTGCCCGTAGCGCTCCCCAGCATGGCGCCTAGAAACAGTGCAGGTCCAAACACACCGCCGCTGAAGCCAAACGCAAGACTTATACATGTGCCTAGCAACTTCACCGCGACCAAGGCGAGTAGCAGCCACAGCGGAAACAGCTGCCCCATTGCATCATGTATAGCTTCATCACCAAGGCCGATGACGTGGGGGAACTGAAGCGCAATGAGTCCAAGCACAAACCCGCCGATCATTGGGCGTGCCCACATGGGAATCGAGGCCCGACTCAGGATGCGAATACTGAAATCCATGCTGCGCATGAAAACGATGGCAAGCCCTCCGCCGATAAGACCAACCACAGCAAACAACGGATATTCGTGGGTAAACTGGATCTCGTAGCCGGTCATGGTAAAGATGGAGAAATCGTCAAAATGAGCACGGGCCACGACGGTACCTGTTACTGATGCGATAACTATGGGGACGAAGGCACGCAGCGCGTACGCACCCACGATTACCTCATAAGCAAACAGAACGCCCGCCAGCGGTGCGTTGAACGATGCTGCAATGGCAGAAGCCACGCCACAACCAAGCAGCGCTAGCTGCTGGCTGCGCGCGAGCCTGAACCGCTCTCCTATCCAGGCACTGAGGCTCGCGCCGAGATGTACAGCCGGTCCGTAACGACCGACTGAGGCACCGGCACCAATGGAGAGGATGCTGACCATGGCCGAACCCAGGCCAATACCAATGGACATATTTGCGTCCTTCTCTCGCACGGCCTGCATCACGTCAACAGGACCGTAATTTCGCCGTTGCGGCATGAATCGATATACGATCAGTCCGACCAGCAGACCGCCGAGAGCTGGCGCAGCAACGATGCGCCAGCTCGAAACGGAGGGAAGGGTGGAATAGACCTGGTCATGTCCGAATCCATAGAAGAACTCTTGGACGATGCCGATCAAAAAGATGAATGCGAGCGCGGCGTAAGCTGCAACCGCCCCTACGAGCACGGCGAGCAGGGCGAGTAAAACGGAATCGACCAGGAGTACCGGGCCGCGATCGCCGTTACGCGGTTTCGGGGCGATGTCCTTCAGCTCCGCGTCAAACCCGGGATCCCGGCGCTACCTGTTAAGCGAAGATGATGTGCACAATCTGGGTTCTGAGAATATATCATGAGTTTGACCAGGTAATTATTATGGATGATTAGAAAGGATAGATGCCCCTTTCCCTGAAGTCCACGGTTATTGAACTGTCGTTCTCCTCGCTTTACGCCCTGATCGCTATGGCAGGGATTGTGTAGAATCCTGAGCGAGAATAGGCGACAGACCACGGTTTTCTATCAGCGGTCGCCAGATGAGATTGGAGTTTTTTCGCCAGAAGTGGAATTAACTTGGTTTCGCCGAGATCACGCGGTTCCAACGGTGTTCCAGGGCACCATCAAACACTATTTCGGTATTATTGATACCTCCCGACTTGGGGGAAAAGGTTGTTTATGCTTCCTATACGCACTCAAATCAAGCGATATGAGACTGGCGGCTCTCAGCCTTCTTTGGATGTATTGAAAAAGATTGCTATCGCGCTGAATATCAGTGCCGATGCGCTGCTATTTGATAAGGACGAACGAGGGCCAGATGATGAGCTGCGCTTACAATTTGAAACCGTCAGCCAATTCAATGAGCAAGAGAAGCTAATCGCCCAAGAAGTATTAAGGCTTGATTCTTAAACATCAGGCAAAGCAATCCATGCTTCGTCAGCTGGCATCTAAAAAGATGCGATTAAAATCAAGCATCCATTTCGGAGAATCACCATTCACGCAGCGAAACAAGAGGCGCTGGAAACCATCGGCAAGCTGCCCGACGACACCGATATGGACGAGATCATGTGTCGGCTCTATGTGCTGGATAAGATCAGGAAAGGACAGGAGGCCGTAGAACAGGGTCAGACCATCACCAGCGAGGAGTTAAAGCGGGAAATCGATTCATAGTGATCTGGACGCAACCGGCCAAGGCCGATCTGCGTTCCATCCATGATTTTGTTGCCAACGACTCCCCACACTATGCCAAGAAGGTCGTCCAGGATATCCGCGAGAAGACCGATATTCTGGAGCAACTGCCCAAGCGCGGAAAAAAGATTCCGGAACTCAACAATGATCATGTGAGAGAGCTATCCCTCTACTCATACCGGATCATCTATAAAATCAAGGAACAAGGCATCTTTGTATTGGCCGTAGTGCATAAGCGGCGGGATTTGAAGATCGACGATATCAGTCGAGACTGAACCCTTCAATCAGATTGCAAATGCTTCTCGTTTGTCACCGACTTTAATTCTTCCACTGGGAAGGGAGTATCCCCAAAATAGATGCGTCCCCTTTTTTTCCAGGTCCGCTCGTTACTGGCGTGCTGGACCAGCGCGGTGGCCGGTGATCCGTTCGTGGTGCTGTCGGCCGGGCGCTCGCACTTCCCTGTCTCCGATCTGATTGAGCTAGCCCGTCAATCAACCCCGGCCATGATCTTCCTGGCGAGGTTATTGTTACAGGTACAGGTCTGTTTATTGCACTGCTATTAGCGAATAAACGCAACAATAAACAGTATCAGAGCCACAGAGAACGCTAGTATCTGCATGATCGTGCTGCTGCCAGCGTTATCAACAAGCAGTAGGGTCTCTCTGTGTAATTCATGAAGAGTATCTTCAACCTGATGTATGCTTTTGCGCATCTCGCCATGCAATCCGTCGTTGCTGCTGAGCCCTATCTGTTGGACGGCAGATACCAGCGCCTTGAAATCATTTTCATAGGCCACAAGTGCGGTAGTAATCCTGCCTTTCACACTAGGCTCAAGATACGCATGGGATAGGCCTGCTTGCATAACTGCCATATCCTTGTCGAATTTTTCGACATAGATAAGATCGTTACGCAGCATGAAATCCTTTTCATGTCGACGCAGCATCAGCATGTCTTTGTTCAGTTGGTATTTCTGCTGGACCTGCAAAAGAACTTCCACCTGGTGGATAGCATTTCGCAGGCTGACGTACAATCCATCCTGGTGATTGAATCCAATCTTTTTTTGTAACTCGACCAAGGCAAGAAACTTCTCTTTGTACGAGTCAAGATTTTCGGCCAGTTGGTTTGTCTTGGTATCCTTGATGTCGTTCTCCTGAAGTTCTAGTGTGAGTATCTGCAAATTACGCTGCATCAGGTCATAGTTGTCTAAAAACTTCTGCCGGTAGAGAAGATCCTTCCGCGCAAGGAAGTCTTTCTCATTGCGCCGCAATGTCAGCATATCGGACTTAATGTCGCTGACCAGAACCGGTAGTGCCACCAATGACTGGAGATTGCTGACTACATGATATTGAAGCATGGCCATCACGCCAATGCTGGCCAACACGAGCACAGCAACAAATACTTTCTTCCTTTTGATCGATTTAAAGCTCATTATTCTTATGCCTTGGCCATTTCACTTGGTAGGGAAATGGCCTCTTAATTTTTTTCAAATATTTAGCTGATTCGGCCCCATTACGGCCAACCGAAAGGCGTGCTTCATTCGGCAGTAGAGAGTATTTATTGTAGTTTACTTAATCCAATACGCATGCAAAATTTGCCGTTTTTTTCTAATCTTCTATATTCTATACTAGACGGCAAGACTGCCGAAGAAAAAACAGATGGCCGAAGGAATTTCGCCATGGCCACCAAGGCAATAAATGAGGCATTTGAATCGCCCCGGGTATTCCGGAGACTCTTTTGTGTCGTCTACCAACTATTGCACCATATCAAGCATGGGGGCGCTTACGAGAAATATTGGAGAGATGCCCAGAAATCTCCGGTGCTATTCCACTCAGCTCTCGAGAATCCAGTTAGCCGACATTCGTCTCCCAGATCGGCACGGCCGGACTCGGCCAACTGCGGCCGGTCGTCAAGTGCCCCGCGACCGACTGCAATAAACGCATAGCAGACCTTGGCTAGGGAAATCTCTATGTCGGGTTCCGACCCAGAGCGGACCTACACGGATTGCTTATATAGGGTGTCAGAAAATTTTACACTTCCGGAGAGGTATTCACCGCCGTGAATGTCCGGAAACGACCCAAAGCCGCCACTGGAATCTGCCAAAAAAACCGCACGTGGCGGGCTTCTGGTGCGGCTTTTTGTGTTCTTATTGTCTACTGCGCTTCCTTGAAAAACCCATGCCGGCCATGCCTAAACCTAACAAGGCGAGAGTGGTGGGCTCGGGGATAGTAGCCGCGACACCAAATGCGTCAACAAACGTGACTACTTCATCGCTTGCAAAAGCTGGAACCACTACATCGAAGAAGATTGTGTCCCCAGAGGAACTTAGACCTCCGCCAAAATCGGTGTCCGATTCCACGAATTCAAAAAGTACGTCAGTAAAGACCGTGAAAACTTCGACGATCGCTTCTGCAAATGCGAAGTCCTCTAGCGGATCCATCGCCATGGTATCCGCCATCAATGCGTATTCAAAGCTAAACGATACTGTCACATCGGAACTAGAGTCATTGAAAATCGTGACTATTCCATCGGTAATAATATCGGATAATGCTAATCCACCTGGCGGCGTGGTGCTGCCAGAGACAACTGCAGTTTGATCAATTCCGTCACCAATGCCGAGTGCTAGAGGATCAACGGCGGCTACCATAGCGTCACCGGAACCGTTGGCTAATCCTGTAC
>JAAELZ010000692.1 GCA_024226105.1 Pseudomonadota bacterium
TAACCGTATTTAAGTTGACCATCGATGCCACCAGAGATAACCCCCTGACGGGTTTTGGCTATGGCGCATTTGAACAGGGCTTTAAAACCTATCGAAATGAAGACGTGCAGAATCTTTACGACAAAACGCACAATACCTATCTCGAAAATGCGTTTGAGCTGGGCGTAGCTGCAGCGCTTTCACTGGTTCTGAGCCTGCTGGGCCTGTTTTTACTGTGTCTGCGGGGCGTGTTTCGTCGCAAACGCAACTGGATCTATCCCGCCACCGGCCTGGCCGCCACGACCCTGGTCGCGAGCCATGCTCTGTTTGATTTTTCCCTGCAAATCCCGGCGGTTGCCATCACCTATGCCGCCATCATGGGGCTGGCTGTTGCGCAGTCCTTTTCCAGCACCCGGCATCCTGCCTGATGCGCTACAGGATATATTGCACGCCTGCGGCGGCGTATGGCCACAGCCCCGCCATTTCCGCGCAGGCGCGAATCCATACACTATCTATCGCAACCTGAATCGTCTGATCTCATGAATACCACAACAAACAACAAAATATGCATCATAGGCCTGGGTTACGTCGGCCTGCCATTAGCCATAGAATTTGCGCAAAAATACCAGACCACCGGTTTCGACACCAACCAGCAGCGAATAAAAGAACTTGCCAACAGCCACGACAAAACCCTGGAAATCGCCGACGA
>JAAELZ010000693.1 GCA_024226105.1 Pseudomonadota bacterium
CGATATTTGGGAATTCAATGTGCGCCGTCATCACCGCACCCAGTTTGTCCTTGAGCGCGATAAAAGGCTGCATATCTTGCTGGTAAACCTGTTCGAAATCCCGCTGATCGACGGGTGTCTCAAGATGCGAATCTGCCAGAACATGGCCATGCCCTGGAAAGTGTTTGCCTGTGGCCTGCATGCCCGCTGCCCGCATGCCCTCAATAAATGCTCCGGCAATAACGATTAGCTTATTGGGGTCGGAATGAAACGCCCGGTTTCCGATGATAGTTTTTTCGTGCAGGCCTAGATCCAGAACTGGAGCAAAACTGATGTCGATGCCACAATCAACCAGTTCTTCAGCCAAAAGCTGCGCCGTTGCCGCAACAAATTGCAGCACCTCTACCTTGTTTTCACCCGCTTCGTCATACAGACCACCAAAAACGGCCATCGGAGGAAAACGTGTAAAACCCTCTCTGAATCGCTGGACACGCCCGCCTTCCTGGTCAACCGCTATCAACAGCCTGGGATCACGCAAACCCTGAATCTCTTTGATTAGTGCGCAAATCTGCTCGCGGCTTTCAAAGTTGCGGCTAAACAGAATGACACCACCTACGCCCGGGTCCTGGAGACGGCGAACATCCTCGTTGTTCAGCGTAATGCCTTCAACATCAAGCATCACGGCCCCGAGGGGTAGATTACTTACAGACACTATAAATCACTCCTGTTCTCAACTATTTCAACTTGTGTTCCGATCTCAACTTGATCAAACAGCTCGATAACATCCCGGTTGCGCATGCGGATGCAGCCATGTGAACCGGGGCTCCCCATTTCAACATCATCGGGGCTGCCGTGTATATAGATATAACGTCGCATGGTATCGGTGGTCCCCAGCCGGTTTCTTCCATACTCGGTTCCGCTTAACCACAATATGCGCGTCAGAATCCAGTCTCGCCCGGGATGCTGGCGGCGTAGCGCCGGAGAGTAATATTCTCCCGTGGGGCGGCGTGCCACAAATACTGTACCCGGCTTTGCACCCGCGCCGATTTTTGCGCGCACGATGTGTTTGCCGCGCGGTGTACAGTTGCTGCCATTTTGCTCTCCTACGCCGTTTGCACCGCTGGAGATTGGGTATTCGTTTTGCAGCAAGCCATCTTCGAGCACCGACAGAGTTTGATTTGCGATGTCGACCTTTATATACATTGCTATTGTTGATTGAGTGATTGGTAGATATGTTTACGCTTATCTACCCTGCTCCGTGCCAGATTCTGGCAAAGAGGCACTTTAAGCTTTTGCAAGAATATGCTTGAGCAGGCCCTGTGAGGCATTCTCGATCAAATCCAGCACATGTGGAAACCCGCCGGCACTGCCAAAATAGGGATCCGGCACTTCAACTTCAGACACCCCTTCGGCGAACTCCAGAAACAGGTGTAATTTAGCCTGCTGATCCGGGGTCGCGAGTCGTGACAGGTTTGAGTAGTTTTCATGGTCCATGGCGATGACATAATCAAACTGTGCAAAATCCCGCGCAATCGCCTGCCGGCCTCTCAAGTTCGTTAGATCAATACCCCGCTTGCTGGCAGCCTCAATGGCCCTGGGATCCGGGCGCTCACCAATATGCCAGTTGCTGGTGCCCGCTGAATCGATGTGGATAGATTCCGCCAGGCCTTGTGAGGCAACCAGTGAATGAAAAACACCTTCTGCGGTAGGCGAGCGGCAAATATTGCCAAGGCAGACAAATAAAACACTTGTAGGGTTCATAACAATATCAATAGAAAAATCAGTTGCGCCCGGATGGGCTGCCCACACGATCAAGTTCAAACACGTACTCGCTTTCGCCAAGCGCGTGCATAATTTTCTTGAGGTGGTCGCGGTTGCTAACTTCGATCTCAAACTCCATATGTGCCAGGTTTTTCTCTTCGTTCGGCATTTCAACCTTGGTGATATTGGAACCCTCCACCGCTATCAGCTGGGCAATCTGTGCCAGCACCCCCGGCGTATTATTCACCACGATGCGCAATTTACTTTTGAATTTTCCTTTCGATTTTGCGCCCCAGTCCAGGTGCAACCAGCGATCAATATGTTTGCGATAGCGCTTGGTATTAGGGCAGCCGTCACGATGCACAACCATGCCGCGGTCAGCCACGAATACGCCGATAATGTTATCACCCGGCACCGGGAAACAGCAGTTTGCATAATTAATAAGCAGGTTTTCTGCACCCCTGATTGACAGACTGGATGTCGTGCCGGCACTCATCTTATCACTGCCCAGTTCTGTCATCGAAATCAGTTGTTGCGCCACCATCAATGGAAGGCGTTTACCAAAGCCGATATCGGCGAGCAGATTGTTCCAGTCTTTGAGTTTAAACAACTGCAACAACTTAACCTTATTTTCGCTGGCAATACGATTACGTGTATAACCGCTATCGCGTAAGGCCTTGGTCAACAGGCGGCGTCCAATGCTGATGGCCTCTTTGTCTTTTTGCTGGCTGAGAAAATGACGTATGGTGGTGCGCGCCTTGGAGGTAACCACAAAATTAAGCCAGGACGGTAGCGGCCGCCCGGTTCGCGACGTAATGATCTCAACCCGATTACCCGAATCAAGCACCGTATTGAGCGCAGAAACTTCGCCGTTCACTTTGCAACCAACGCAGCGATTGCCGACCGCCGAATGCACTGAATAGGCAAAATCAACCGCGGTTGCGCCCACCGGAAGGCGTTTTATTTCGCCTTTGGGGGTAAACACAAACAGCTTGTCCGGATACATCTCGGCGCGTAGATGTTCCATGAAATGCCCGGCATCGCCCACCTGGCCCTGCATATCAAGGAAGCTATCCAGCCACTTTTTAACAATTTGCTGCGGCGGCTTGCGCTTCTCTTTACCGTTGGATTTGTAGATCCAGTGTGAGGCCACCCCGGCTTCCGCAACGCGGTCCATTTCCACGGTGCGAATTTGCACCTCAACCGGCAAGCCGTGCGGGCCGATGACCACCGTATGTAAAGACTGATAACCGTTGCTTTTGGGCATGCCAATATAATCTTTCACGGTATGCAACATGGGTGTGTATTCCTGATGCACCACGCCCAGCGCACGGTAACAATCATCGCGTGAATCCACGATGATGCGTATGCCGTGTATATCTTTTTGTGATTTCACCGACACGCCGCGCAACTTTACCTTCTGGTAGATGCTGTAAACGCGCTTCTTCCGCCCGGCAACTCTGGCATTTTCAATACCCAGCTTCTCAAATCGCTCCTGCAGGCGATTAATGATCATCGATTCAACGGGTTTGCGCCCGCGTGTATCGCTGTTGAGACGATCCGAAATCGCTTTGTAACGCGCTGGATACAACGCCTTAAAGCAAAGATCCTCCAGGTCTGCAGTCATTTCACGCATCCCCAGGCGGTTAGCTATGGGGGCGTATATTTCCAGGGTCTGGCGCGCAATACGCTTACGCTTTTCATCAGGCAGGTGTTCAAGCGTATGCATATTATGCAAACGATCGGCAAGTTTTATCAGAATAACACGCACGTCCCTGGCCATCGCCAGCAGCATTTTACGGAACGATTCCGCTTCGGCATGCTGCGCATTTTTGCTCGATATCTGGGTGATTTTACTCACACCGTCAACCAGGTGCGCGATGTCCTCGCCAAATTCCTCGGCCAGTTCCTTTCTACTTATATTGGTATCTTCCAACACGTCATGCAAAATGGCCGCAATCAAGGTGCGGCTATCGATTTGCATATTGGCGAGAATCAGCGCTACCGCGAGCGGGTGGTGAATATACGCCTCACCGCTCTTGCGGGTTTGATCCTGGTGCGCTATTGCGCCGAATAAATAGGCTTCGTAAACAGATCTTTGCGCATCAGGATCCAGATACTTTTTAGTTGTGTCCAGCAACTGGCTGATGAGGACACGCTCTTTGGGGACATCAACGTTGGGGCTAATGTCCGTCATAAGCAGATCAAGCGGCTCCACTAAATGTTCGCCGCTGTTTGTCGACAAATTTACGCGGTCGTTTCGGTCTCATCCGTCGCAGCTTCGGGAACCTGCTCATCGCCTTCGATCATCATGTTGGATGCGACTTCCTCGGCCTGCTCTTCTGTCAGCTCTGACGCCATGGTCTCGGCCAGTGCGGCTGCAATCAGGCGCTCAGCTTCTTCGTCATCAATTTCTTCAATTTCATCGTCATCATGAAACAGGCCGATATTGGTGGTTTCAAGTATGCTGGCATCAACCAGGTTATCCGCGATTTCGCGAAGTGCAATAACCGTCGGTTTGTCGTCTTCCTCTTCCACCAGCGGCTTGGCGCCCATGGAAAGTTGGCGTGCGCGCTTGGCGGCGATCAACACCAGCTGAAAGCGATTATCTACGTGTTCAAGGCAATCTGTTACGGTAACGCGTGCCATGGGGTTTCCTCTAAATAATGAATGGGGGTGAGTTTATTCGGTCTGCGACACAAATTCAGCCCTTATATGGGGGTATTTGCAGCGATCTCCAGCGATATGACTGATTTTCTGGCGCTTAAGGGAACCTCTAATAATTCATGAATGATCATCCTATTTAGAAAAACTCAATCTCTGCGTTCCAATCCTTCCTAATAGCTCGCTATTACGTGCCCGAGTTATATGCTTTGGGCGTCTTGATCTTAAGCCAATACATTTAGAATTGGCTAATCTTGATCTGACACACCCAGACACATAAAGGTCCCCTCAAGGTGAGCTTTAATCCAGCAACTTGCCCAGTTCCGCCAGGGCGCTATCAAAATCATCATTCACAATGATATGATCATATTCGTCCTGGTGCGAAAGTTCGTTTTTTGCGCCCTGCATGCGTCGGGCGATGGTCGCCTCATCATCCTGCCCTCGATCACGAAGGCGCTGTTCCAGGGCCTCGATCGAAGGCGGCACGATAAACACGCTGACCACATCCGGATAATGCTCACGCACCTGCCGCGCACCCTGCCAGTCGATATCCAGGATCACGTGATGGCCCTTTGCCATCAAATCCTCAGCTGCTACGATCGAGGTCCCATATAAGTTGTCAAATACCCTGGCGTATTCCAGAAATTCACCCCTGGCGATCATTCCTTCAAAAATTTGTGTGCCAACAAAATAGTAATCAACCGCATCGTGCTCACCCGGACGCATGGCGCGCGTGGTGTGGGAAGTTGCGATCACCACGTCATCGCGCGACTCAATCAGCGCCTGCGCAAGACTGGTTTTTCCACAGCCGGAGGGCGCAGAGAAAACGAATAGTTTTTTGTCCGACACATAATGCTCTTTCATTGTAATGATGATGGATTCAGCCTTTATATTTTTGTTAGTGCACGGCGGGGGATTTTAACCATGTTGATGGGGTTCGCAAGTGTGCTTACTCAATATTCTGAATCTGCTCACGCAGCTGATCAATCAGTACCTTAAGCTCGACCGAGGCATTGGTGATATCCTGGTGAATCGATTTTGAACCCAGCGTGTTGGCCTCCCGGTTAAATTCCTGGAGCAGAAAATCCAGACGGCGACCGACAGGTTTGTTGCTCTGCATGGCACTATCAAACTCGCTGACATGCGATACCAGGCGGTCCAGTTCCTCGGTGACATCGGCTTTGCTGATCAATAGCGCCATTTCCTGATGCAGACGAAGCGGATCAAGCTCTGCATTGCTCAGCTTTTCAACACGGGCCTGCCAATTTGCCTGGTGGGCCTGCTCGTAGACCGGCATATTCTTTATAAGCATGCGGGTGATTTCATTAATGCCTTCGAGCTTTTCTTCCAGCACCACCTGCATGCGACCGCCTTCCGAGCCCCGTTGCACCAGTAAAACATCCAGCGCTGAATCAAAGCTGGCCAGCAGCTCTTTTTCATCAACAGCCTGCTGAGACTCCATCGAATCAAATACCCCGCCATCAGTTAGTATTTGCATTACGCTAAGCGGTGTCGCCTCGGGGATCACAGCCCGGACCTGTTCCTGCCACACAGCCCATTGTGCCACCTTGTCTGAATTGACGGGCACGAGTTTTGCTTCACCCATGCTCTGCTTAATACTCAGATTGATATCAACCCGCCCGCGGGTCACGCGCGCACCGAGGTTTTCTCTTATGCGCTGCTCCAGCCCATGCGCAATTTCCGGCAGGCGAAAATGCGCATCCAGGTAGCGATGATTCACGCTACGAAGCTCCCAGGTGTATAGCTTGTCGCCGATAATTCGTTCATGCCGCGCGTAAGCGGTCATGGATTTGAGATTACTCATTTATGCGTATATTGGTTAAGTTATTCCGGGTCATTGCGAGCGTAGCGTGGCAATCTAGATGCCTGGATTGCCTCAGGGTATAAACATATAGATTGCCACGTCGCTTCGCTCCTCGCAATGACCCATAGGAATATTCAGGACAAAAATTAGAAACAATTGCGCTCTGGCCTTGTTTTTAGTACATTCGCCCGCTTAAAGCAATGATAGGGACGAGTAGTCGGCTACGTTGAATCTAAAGCGAGCAGGGGATGGTGCAAGCCTTGCGATTTGACCTCGATGAAAATCACCCTGGAGCTGCCGGCTGAATGGTTTATATTCTATGAACTGATTAGGCCTGGACGTCTGGCCTGCGATAAAGGTCATGAGTCGAACATGAGCAGTAGGGTGGATAAGCAGTAGCGCATCCACCAATACCTGGATTGGGCGAAAGTTGGTGGATGCGCTACGCTTATCCACCCTACAACGTGCCAATAGGTAATTACTATGTGTGCGACTACCTAAGTTTGATCTTGTGAGAGATCAAAAAAACCGGGTGGTACCGCGAACAAATCTCGCCCCGGAGTGTCTTTGATGCTCCGGGGTTTTTTTGTTTTGTGGCCCTGGTAACGCCCCTCTTTGGTAAAGGGGGAAGATATTTTTACAATAGATATAACGAGTCAGCAGAGACTTTTAGATTGCCACGCTGCGCTCGCAATGACGTGAGTCGAATTAAGCATAGAGCTAAACATGAACGAAAAACGTAACTTTAAAAAAGTCGAAGGGCGTTATAACGGCCCGAACCTGGAAACCGAGATGCTGTCCTTCTGGGAGCAAAACGACATTTTCCAGAAGAGCATCGAGCAGAGCCAGGGTAAACCACGCTTTTCGTTTAATGAAGGGCCGCCAACGGCAAACGGCAAACCCGGTATCCATCATGTTCTGGCACGCACCTACAAGGACATTTTTCCGCGCTATAAAACCATGCAGGGTTATTTTGCACCGCGTAAAGCGGGCTGGGATACCCATGGCCTGCCGGTTGAGCACGAAATCGAAAAAGAACTCGGCATTTTTGACAAAAAAGAGATTGAGAAACAAATCGGCGTGGCCGAATTTACCCGCCGTTGCCGCGAATCGGTGATGCGTTATATCGGCGAATGGGAGAAAATGACCCAACGCATGGGCTTCTGGGTCAACCTCGATGAAGCCTATTACACGCTCGACAATAACTATATCGAAAGCGTCTGGGCGCTGCTCAAACGCATCTGGGACAAAGACCTGATTTACTCGGGATACAAAGTCGTACCCTATGACCCGCGTATTGGCGCGACCTTATCTTCACACGAGGTGGCGCAGGGTTATAAGGAAGTCGATGACCCCTCAGTCACCGTACGCTTTAGGCTGACGGGCGAAGAAAACACTTCTTTTCTGGTATGGACCACCACTCCCTGGACATTACCCTCCAATCTACTGCTGGCGGTGGGTGAAGATATTGATTACGCCTATGTTGAACACGAAGGTGAGACCTTTATTCTGGCCCGGGCGCTGATCGGACAGGTATTTGGGGAAGATACACCCGCGTTAATAAAAACCGTAAAAGGCAAAGACCTTATCGGCACCTCGTATCAACGCCTGTTGGACTATCTGCCACTGGATTCAGAAAACTGCTTTCGCGTGGTTCCTGCTGATTTTGTCAGTACCGAAGACGGTACCGGCATTGTACACATTGCCCCGGCTTACGGCGTTGACGATCTGGCATTGGGCGGGCGAGAAGATGTTCCAATTCTGCACGGCGTGGGGCTGGACGGGTATATGAAGGCCGAGGTCACCCCGGTCGCGGGCAAGTTTTTTAAAGAGGCCGACCCGATCCTGATTGATGTGCTGCGGGATAAGGGATTGTTGTTCAAAGCCGAAACCGTGACCCACAATTACC
>JAAELZ010000694.1 GCA_024226105.1 Pseudomonadota bacterium
CCATACTCAAGGCGGCTGTGCCCGGCCAGTCTCCGAGTATTTTTTCCCAACCGGACATTTTCTTTACGTGATTTGCATAGCGACCGCACATGGCTTCTTTCCTCAGATGTTTATCGCTTTACAGCATAAAACTATTACTGTATAAATATACAGTATATTTACGCTGATATGAAAAAACATGCTTAAACTTACACCTCGCCAACAACAGATTCTTGACTTTATTCGACAGAGTATAAAGCAATCCGGTATGCCACCGACGCGTGCAGATATGTGCCAGTCTTTTGGTTTCAAATCACCCACCGCGGCAGAAGACCATCTAAAGGCCCTGCAACGCAAAGGCGCGATTGAATTATTGCCGGGTGTATCGAGGGGCATTCGCCTGTTAACGACTCAAACCAGGGCCGGGGCTGATAGCATGGGTTTACCGCTAATCGGACAGGTTGCAGCCGGCGCACCCATTCTGGCCGAACAGAATATCGAAGATTATTTCAAACTTGACTCGGGTAAGTTCAGCCCCGCAGCAGATTATTTACTGCGTGTCCGGGGGCAGAGCATGAAACTGGCGGGGATTCTGGATGGGGATTTACTTGCCGTGCACCGCACTCAGGAAGCCTACAACGGGCAGATCATTGTTGCCCGCATAGGCGATGAAGTGACGGTCAAGCGCTTTGAAAGAAGCGGGCATTATGTGCGTCTTTTACCCGAGAATGATGATTTTGAAGCCATTGAAGTGGATTTATCTGATCGCCGGGCAGAAGAGTTCGTAATTGAAGGGCTGGGCGTGGGTGTGATTCGAGATACCTTATGAAGGCAAAAAAACAATATCAGCTTGATGTCTTGCTCAAACAGCAACCATTGCTCTGGAAAGCCAGCGAACAGCATGTCGATTACCAGAGTGCCGGGGCATCGGGGCTGGATACCGGCTTTAAGGCATTAAATAAGCTGTTAACAACAGGGGGCTGGCCGCGTTCCAGCCTGATCGAAATACAGGTTGATGAATGGGGGCAGGGCGAGTTGCAAGTGCTGCTGCCCATGATGGCCGCGCTGAGCCGGCAGAAACAACAATTAGCCTGGATTGCACCACCTTACACGCCGTATGCCCCGGCCCTGCACGCCGCCGGGGTGGATCTGGATTATTTGCTTATCATTGAGCAAAGTGAACCCGCTGATATTGCCTGGGCAGCTGAAAAATGTCTGCAGCATGCGGCCGCAGCTCTGGTTATATTCTGCCTGCCCCTGGCAGATGCCAGGCATATCCGTCGGTTGCAGATCGCGGCTGATACGGGAGGCACCATAGGTGTATTACTGCACTGTGGGCCGGTACGGCAAACCCCGGTTCCCCTGAGATTAAAAACCCGCTACGTTGACCAGGGCCTGTGCGTTGAGATACTCAAATCCCGGTTTGGCCTGGAACAGGGCCGACAGGTATTATTAGAACATGCCATGCTGGCACAAAATAAAGGAAACCATTCGCTATGAGTGCCCTGAACCTGAAAGCATTGTCCGGGCTGTCGGAAGGCTCAAGGCAACCACAGGCTAAGCCGCCCATAAACCCTTCTACATGCGCCGGGGAAGTCTGGCTGGGGCTTCATTTCCCGGAGATCAGCCTGGTAGCACACCAGGCACCAGGCTCGACGCCTTTTGCCGTTCTGATGGTGCAACAGGGTAAAACCCGGGTGTATTTTATGAACCTGGCGGCACAGCAACAGGGGCTTGAACCGGGTATGCTGGCAAGTGCAGCCTATGCCCTGTGCCAGGGTTTACGTGTGGTTATACGGGATGAGGCAGCTGAGTTAAAACAGCTTCAGGCTTATGCACAGCGTGTTATGTGCTTCACTCCTCGTATAAGCCTGTCTGAACCCGACACGCTGCTATTGGAGGTCAGGGCAAGCCTGCGGTTGTTTGGTGGCATCAAACGCCTGCACAAGCAGTTAAGCATGGTTTACCCTGAAGCCCATCACATCGCCTGTGCACCGGTTGCGGATGCGGCGGAGCTGATGGCTCGTCATGCAATTAATAAGGTCATTCGCAATAAAGATCATCTGCGGGCCGCTCTGGGAGAGATTATGATTGTACATACACCCATTGAGCACAAGCTCGCACAAAAACTGGCACGCTGTGGTCTACATAGCCTGCGGGATTTATGGCGCTTGCCACAACCGGATCTGGCGCGCCGCTTCGGCCCTGATTTATTACACTACCTGGATCGTTTGAGCGGCCAGCGTAATGCACTACGCCGCTTCTTTGCAACGCCCGCCTGTTTTAAAACAGGCTATGACTTTGACGAGGAGACGGGAGACAAACACTATCTGCTACATGCTGCTGAACGATTATTACAACAGGCTCGTTTATTCCTTCAGATACGGGCCTCGTTTAGCGAAAAAATCA
>JAAELZ010000695.1 GCA_024226105.1 Pseudomonadota bacterium
ACGTATTCGTTTTCGCGTTGATGGTGTGCTTATCAGTAATAGTGAGCCGCCCCTGCGCATGGTGAAAAATATCGTATCACGAATAAAAGTGCTGGCCCGGCTGGATATTGCTGAGCGTCGCCTGCCTCAGGACGGCCGCATCAAAATCCAATTCTCTCGCTCTCGCACCATCGATTTTCGTGTCAGCACCATGCCGACCATTTTTGGTGAAAAGGTGGTACTGCGAATACTGGACCAGGGCGCGAACAACCTAAATCTCGAAACCCTGGGTATGGAGCCGGAACAACTGGTTTTGTATAAAAATGCCACGGAGCAACCTCACGGTATGATACTCGTCACCGGACCGACCGGCAGCGGTAAAACCGTGACCCTGTATTCCGCGCTGGCAGTACTAAACACACCGGATACCAATATCAGCTCGGTCGAGGACCCGGTTGAAATTTACACCGATGGTGTCAACCAGGTCTCCATTAATGAAAAATCCGGCCTGGATTTTGCGCGCACGCTACGTGCCTTTCTACGACAGGATCCCGACGTGCTGATGGTGGGCGAGATCCGCGATCTGGAAACAGCGGATATCGCCATAAAGGCAGCGCAAACCGGCCACCTGGTACTCTCAACCCTGCATACCAATGATGCGCCAAGCGCCATCACGCGCTTGATAAATATGGGCGTTGCGCCCTTCAATATTGCGTCAACCATTAACCTGGTGATTGCTCAGCGGCTGGTGAGGCGATTGTGCACCGCCTGCAGAAAAGCCGTTAAACTACCCACAGCAGCAATGCTCGAAGCCGGGTTTAGCGATGAGCAGATTAAAAATGCGATGCTATTTGAGCCCGTTGGCTGCAATTCCTGCACCAAAGGTTATCGAGGCCGAACAGGCATCTATGAAATGATGCCCCTGACGACTGAAACCGCCGAACTGGTCATGAGAAAAGCCACTCAGGCCGAAATTGATCGCCAGGTTCGAACAGAAGGCACCCTATCCTTAAAGGAAGAGGGCATTAAAAAGGTGGTGTCGGGCATTACCAGCCTGGCGGAAGTTGAGCGCGTAACGAAAGGTTAAACATGGCCGCAAGAAACAGCAAAGGTTATAAAAAACAGAATTTGTACCAGTGGAAAGCCACCAACCACCGGGGCACAAAAGAAAACGGTGAAATAGAGGCAGACTCTCCCAAGCAGGCACGATTACTATTACGCCAGAGAGGGCTTAAGGTAACCAGCATTCACAAGGAACGTCAATCGATATTTTCCCGTGACAAAGTTAAAGCAAACGATATCGTAGTGGCCACCCGACAACTCGCTACCCTGGTAGAAGGCGGTATACCCATCGCACAATCCCTCACTGCGGTCGGCCAGAGCAGTGATAAAACCTCGGTTAAAAAACTACTTGGCGCCATGCGAAGACGGGTTGATGAAGGCGTGAACCTGACCACTACTCTCCGCGATCACCCTAAACATTTTAACTCGCTTTACCAGGCCCTGATAAACGTAGGCGAAGAGTCCGGAACACTCGGCCTCATGCTACGCAGAATAGCAACCTATCTGGAAAAAGCGGAAGCCCTGCGTCGCAAAGTCATATCAGCACTGACCTACCCCTTTATTGTATTAATGGTCGGTATTGGCATCACGGTTGGCCTGCTCATTTTTATTATCCCGCAATTTAAGGATATTTTTAATGATTTTGGTGCTGATTTGCCGATGCTCACACAAAAAGTAATAGACGTATCCGATGCTGTTCAGAATAACTGGTTAGTGATATTGGTGGTATCGACCGTTTTTTATTTTGTGTATCGTGAAATGTACCGGCGCAGCGATCGTGTTTTACTGTTTACGGATAGAATGACACTCAGGATGCCAGTTTTTGGTAACCTGATTCGTAAAAGCGTCCTGGCGCGTATCGCCCGAACCATCGCGATCATGTTCAAAGCCGGTATCCCCATGGTTGAAACCCTGGCCACCATCGCGCCAGCCGCGGGCAATCAGCTCTACACTAACGCGCTCAACGATGTCCGCAAGCTGGTCTCTACCGGCCAACCCCTGGAAGCTTCGCTGCGGAGTACGGGGGTTTTTCCCAGCATGGTATTGCAAATGGTCAGAACCGGTGAGGAAACCGGTGAACTGGATGCCATGTTAGACCGCGCAGCCGATTTTTACGAAGATGAAGTTGATGCTATCGTGGCGGCCATAAGCAGCCTGGTTGAGCCCATTCTAATTGTAGTACTGGGCACACTGATCGGCATCGTTGTGGTTGCGATGTACCTGCCTATTTTTCACCTTGCTTCTGTATTCTAAATTTTCCGTTCAAATTTCGTAATTTCCGTGTACGTCGAACAGTTTTCACAATTTCCGATTATTTGGGGTTCCTTGCTCATCGTTACCGGGCTGCTGGTTGGCAGCTTTCTAAACGTGGTTATCCTGCGACTGCCACGCTCGCTCGAGCACGAATGGAAATCACAGTGCAAAGAGCTGCTTTTTGATTCTTCAGCCGAGCAAGATACCGGGACCCGGCCCAGTATTGTGTTCCCGGCCTCGCACTGCCCGCAGTGTAAAGCCACTCTAAGCTGGTGGCAGAATATTCCTGTTCTGAGTTACCTGCTGTTGCGCGGAAAATGTCACGCCTGCAAACAGCCGATTTCACTGCGTTATCCTGCTGTCGAAATCCTTACTGCCATACTGACCCTGCTCGCCGGTTTTAGTTTCCCGGAAACCCGAACCCTGCCCTGGATACTAATCCTGGTCTGGTTACTGATTGCAATGTCGGTGATCGATTTTGATACCCAGCTCCTGCCCGACAACCTCACCCTGCCGCTGATGTGGCTGGGGCT
>JAAELZ010000696.1 GCA_024226105.1 Pseudomonadota bacterium
AATGATAATGCCCGGAAATGTTTCATCCATTTGTTCAAGTGCTTTTTCCGGGCGGTCAAAATCGACCACCGATATGCCCGCGAGCTCCAGAGACTGTTTTAGAGATGCCCGGAAATCATTGTCATCGTCAATCAGATAAACGTTGATTCTTTTCATGGTTCGATGGCGCATTTTAATTTAAATTCAAATTGTGCGCCCCCGGAAGCATGGTTTGAGGCGCGTAGCTGACCGCCCAGATTTTGAATGATTTCAGATGAGATTGACAGGCCCAGGCCGAGGCCTACCCCCACCGACTTGGTGGTGAAAAAAGCATCAAATATGTGGGGCAGCTGGGTTTCATCGATACCCGGGCCTGAATCGATCACGCGGGTAGTTATCCAGCCGCTCTCTTTCGTTTGCTCAAGGGTGATAAACGGGTGGCTCGATTCCTGCATGGCGTCCATGGCATTACTGAACAAGTTGATTAAGACCTGTTCAAGCCGTATGTCATTAGCGAAAACCTGCGCATTGCTGAGCAATTCCAGGGTTACCGAAGTGTTCGAGGTTTTCAACCTGGATTTGACGATCGCCAGTGCGTTATGAATGCACTTATTCAGATCCGTGATTCCAATCTGATCATCCGTTTTATGTGAAAACGTTTTTAGCTGCGTGGTAATGTTGCTCATTCGCTCAGATAGCTTGAGAATTTCCACCAGGTTGGTGTTGGTTTGCGCCACATTATTATTGCTGAGAAATTGCTGAGCGTTTTCCGCATAATTGCTGATCGCCGCCAAAGGTTGATTCAACTCGTGCGTGATGCCGGAAGCCAGTTGCCCCAGTGTGGCCAGTTTTGCGGCGTGGATCAATTCCTTTTGCGTACGGCGCAATTCGTTTTCGGCAAAACGCCGGTCGCTTATTTCCTGTTTAAGAATCTGGTTATTCTCACTGAGCGCCTGTGTTCGTTGTACGACCCGTTGCTCAAGTTTGTCGTGGGCTTCCTTTAGCTGGCGCTCGGACTGCTGTTTTAATTCGAATTTTTCGCGCAAATTGAAACGGCGCAAAGAAGAAAGGTGAATCAGACCCCAGCTTAACAGGGCTAACAAGCTGGCCAGTGCTGCGTAGCCAAGCGACGCTTTGGCCAGCCCCGAGGCAGGCCTGAGCGCATATACATTCCAGTTAAGTGCCTTAATAGGCTGTTGCGCACTCAAATACTGTTCGGATTTACCGTTCAGTACGACCGACAGTAGCCCGGGGTAGGATTTGTCCGGTGTAAGTGTGGTCTGCTTCAGGATATCGACAGGATATTGCTGGTTGCTGCTGATATCCAGCAGCGCGTCTTCCGACAGGGGGTGTAAGGTGCGAAACCGCCAATCCGGGCTGTTGCTGGAAAATACCACACCGTTATTATCTGTCACCAGGAAAGTCATCGCATATTCCTGCCAGGTTTCTTCCAGTTTATCGATATTAACTTTAACCACGATCACGCCCACAGGCGCTCTGGTCAAGTCGCCGGAAACGGGGGCGGAGAAATAATATCCACGTCGCCCGGAGGTCGTTCCCAGCGCGAAATACCGGCCTTCCCGCCCGGCAATCGCATTTTTAAAGTACGGGCGGAACACAAAATTGCCGCCAACAAAGGAATCTTTCGCATCCCAGTTGCTGGCAGCAATGGTGGTGCCTTCAGGGCGCATTAAATAGATGACTTCCGTATTGGAGACCGCATTTATATAGCTCAGGTCCTGGTTGACGTCGCTTATCATAGTTGCAGAAAGACTGTCTTCAGAGAGCAGCTCCTTGAGCTTCTGGTTACGTGAAAGAACGCGTGGCAGAAACGAGAATTTTTCAATTTCAGCTTCAAGGTCGCTGGCAAAAAAGCTCAGTTGACCGGCCGCGGCGCTGAGATCATTTTCCAAAAGATAACGATAACTCAAGCTATAGCTTATCCAGGCGATCAGTGGCAGCAGGCCGAGAATAAGTAAATAGCTAAAGCGTTTATACAGCGATATTGACATGCAAATGGTTGGCAAAACTCTGAAAGTTCCCTATAGGCTATCACAGTTTTGTAGCCATACAATTTTTGCAGGGAAAAAAGCGATTTGAAGTATGCACTACCCTATACTCAAGTAATGAGTATCGGGCTTATCTCTTTGCAACATCTTATGATTGCGTTTGTTCCAGTGATGCTCGTCGCGTGGATATATTTTCGATGGTCTCTAAATACCGCGGAAGTTGGAGTGGCTGTAGTGCGCATGGCCGCACAACTTTTGCTGATTGGTTATGTGCTGGCATGGTTGTTCGAGCAGCAGCACGCTGCAGTGCTGGGTTTTGTAATGCTGATCATGGCATTGGTTTCTACCTGGATTTCACTTAGAAAAGTTAAGCAGGCACGCGCTCAACTATTTTTAAAAACGTTGCTGGTGATTAGCGCAAGCAGCCTTTTCATTCTGCTGATAGTGGTGGCCGGGGTTTTGTCTTTGATTCCGACAGAGCACTCGCGCGTAGTGATACCGCTCGCCGGGATGATTTTTTCCAGTGCCATGACTGCCGTCGGACTGGCGGCAGAGCGCTACAAGTCAGATCGTGATAGTGGTTCCACGCATATTGCCGCCCGAAACAAAGCCTTCAACGCCTCACTCATACCGATTACCAATTCGATGCTGGCAGTGGGCCTGGTGGCGTTGCCCGGAATGATGACAGGGCAAATATTATCCGGTGTGTCACCGTTACTCGCGGTGCGTTACCAGATTGTAGTTATGTGTATGATTTTTGGTGTCGCCGGCCTGTCTTCTGCTTTATTTCTGCACTGGGTGGCGCGGGATATGATTGAGCGTAAAACGAGCCTTTGAATGCCTTTTTTTAAAGAAGCGGTGGATGCGCTATTCTGCTAGCCTGGCTTCCAAAGCTTCAACGCGTTTCATCAACGCCTGTATTTTCTCTTCAAGCTCGCTGATTTCGCTCTGGTCTTCGGGCGGGATGAATTCCTGCGCTGATGGTGCCTGCGCAAACTCAACTTTGCCGCACAATAAATGCGTATAACGATCTTCACGCTGCCCGGGGCCTTTTGGCAGGTGCTGCATTATTGGCTGGTCCCGCTCATTCAAGCTCACGAGCGTAAGCAGTATATCGTCGTGGCTTTCAAATTCGACCATGCGTTTGCTGCGAACCTTGAGTTGATTCAGCGTCTGTGGTGCGCGTAGCAACATTATAGTTAGCAGCGCCTGCTGTCTTTTATCCAGTGACATCGCCTTGCGTATTATGTGCTCAAAGCGATGTACGCGTTCACCATACTCGATATGAATCAGGTCACGTGATGCGAGTTCTTTAGCCAGATGTCCGACTTCGCCTTCCGCGAGATGCATCACCGGTTCACGGTTGCTTTTCTGGTTACAGGCGAGGGCCAGGCTGTTCAGTGTGAGGGGATAATTGTCCGGTACGGTGAGTTCTTTTTCCATCAGGCAGGCGAGCACGCGCGCCTGTTTGGCGCTGAGCAGGGCAGCCTGCTCCGGGGCGTTGGTCTGTTGAGCGTCTGTATCCATCTTCAGAACAGTTCCGAAAACAAAACAATATCGACTTTCTCGCCCGTTTTTGCCCCTTCTGAATTTAAACTCAGTGACACAAAACAATTGCCTTCTGCCATAGAGCTTAAGACACCCGAGCCCTGGTATTTGCGCACATCAACGTTTAGTTCTCCCGATTCATCGTTGTAGGCAAAACCGCGCTGAAACTCGTTACGCCCCGGGCGCTTGCGGATATCAGATGTGGTCTTTGCCCTGAGCTGAACAGGGGTGGAAATTTGTTGCCCGCTTAGTTTTTCGAGGGCCGGTTTGATACAGGTGGCGAAACTCGTCATGACGGAAACCGGGTTACCCGGCAAACCAAAAAAGACGCTGTTTTTAAGCTCCCCGAACGCCAGCGGCCGCCCCGGCTTGATGGCTATTTTCCACAAATTAACTTTGCCCAGTTCGCACAGAATATCGTAGATATAATCGGCCTCACCAACCGATGCCCCGGCAGATGTGACGACCATGTCAGCCATTTTGTCGCCTTTTTTGATAATCTTTTTGATCGCCTTGTAGTCGTCTCCTACCACACCTAAATCAATCCCTTTCACGCCCGCATTTTTGAGCATGGCGTAAAGGGTATGCCGGTTGGAATCATAAATCTCGCCTTTTTTCAGCGGTTCACCGACCTGACGAATTTCATCTCCATTGGAAAAATAGGCTACACGGGGTTTTTTAAACACGCGTACCTTGCTGAATCCGAGCGAGGCCAGCAGGCCAAGATCAGCAGCGCGAACACGCCTGCCAGCCTGCAAAACCACCGAGCCATTTGATATATCCTCACCCGCCTGACGCACGTTCTGACCCGTTTTGGCGGATTTGGTGGTGCGCATAACATCATCTTTAAGCTCAACGTATTCCTGCATGACCACCGTATCGGTATTCCCGGGCATCACCGCGCCGGTCATGATTTTGACGGTTTCGCCCGCACCCGCATTGCCTTCAAATGGTTTGCCAGCGTAGGCGGTGCCGATCACGCGCAGACTGGCGTTACCTTCAGCATCAAGTTCGCTACCATTAAAGGCGTAACCATCCATCGCGGAATTGGTGTGGTTGGGCACATCGGAGGTGGCGCGAATATCTTCTGCCAACACACGCCCGAAGGCTTTACGCAGCCTGACTTTTTTACTTCGTCCTGGTGCAGGGATGGCCGCCAGAATCTGTGCGACCGCATCTTGTAGTGTCAGGCTGCCCGGGTCATATACGTCACACCCCGGTCCGACAGGTTTTTGGCTCTTGCTGTTTGTATTCATTTTATAACTCCCGTTCCCAGTCACCGGATTGGCCACCGGCTTTTTTCAGAAT
>JAAELZ010000697.1 GCA_024226105.1 Pseudomonadota bacterium
AGCGGCCCGCTTCAGGTATAATTTGTACCCTTTTTTTGAAAATGTGATCATGCGCAAAATGAAAAACGCCAATAGCAATTCTGTCGAAACCAGCATCATCGCCAAAGATACGACGATCAAGGGCAATCTTGAATTTGTCGGCACTCTAATTGTAGAGGGTACGCTGGAGAGCCAGGTCAAAGGGATCGAAATGACGATTCAGAAAAATGGCAAAATTAATGGCTCATTAAACGTACGGACCCTCAATTGCCATGGCCAGATCGAAGGCGATATTACGGCTGAAAGCGTGGTGATACATAGCTCAGCACATGTCTCCGGCGAAATTAAAGCAACCACCCTCGAAATCGAACCCGGTGCCACGATCAATGGCAACATCAGCATGAAAACGCCTAAATCTGCATCCGTTCAGCAACTGAGCGATAAACTGGCGGGCAATAAGAGCTAACACGGTTACCAGACTGTACCCGCACCTACATTGCGGCGCACTGCCGCTAACCAAATACCCCTCAAAATATTTACAGCTCCTGTGTTGTTTTTTTTATGGCTAAATCCAAACCCCGAGTCAATTTTATACACCAGATTATTCAAAATGATCTGAATAAAGGTATTCACGACCATATTCACACCCGGTTTCCGCCTGAACCTAACGGTTATTTGCATATTGGCCACGCAAAATCTATATGTCTGAACTTTGGCGTTGCCCAGACCTTTCCGGGCACCTGTAATTTGCGTTTTGACGATACAAACCCTGAAAAGGAAGATCAGGCTTACGTCGACGCGATCAAGCAGGATATTCACTGGCTCGGTTTTGACTGGGAAAATAATCTGTTTTACTCCTCGGACTATTTTGACAAACTCTACGCCTACGCGATTGAGCTAATCGAAAAAAACCTGGCCTATGTAGACAGCCAGGACGCAGATACCATGCGCGCTAATCGCGGCACCTTGACCGAGGCGGGATCAGACAGCCCTTATCGAGACCGCAGCATAGAAGAGAACCTGGCCTTGTTCGCAGAGATGAAGAATGGCGAACACGCGAACGGCACGCACGTGCTACGTGCCAGATTAGATATGGCCTCGCCAAATATAAATCTGCGTGACCCGGTGATATACCGCATTAAGCATACTGCACATCAGCGCACCGGCGACGCCTGGTGCATTTATCCGATGTACGACTATACCCACTGCATTTCGGATGCGATTGAGGGCATTACGCACTCCTTATGCACCCTGGAGTTTGAAGATCATCGCCCTTTGTACGACTGGATTCTGGACAATATCAGCATTGATACGCACCCCAGGCAAATCGACTTTTCGCGGCTAAATCTTGACTATACCGTGATGAGCAAACGCCTGCTGACTCAGCTGGTCACGGAAAACCACGTATCCGGATGGGATGATCCGCGCATGCCGACCATTTCCGGGATCAAACGAAGAGGTTATACCCCGGCCTCGATTCGAGAATTCGCCAACCGGGTCGGGGTAACCAAA